>JACCYK010000570.1 GCA_013696525.1 Chloroflexia bacterium | reverse complement strand
CTGGTCAACGAGCCGGTCCACATCCTCCAGCATGTTACCTATCTGGCCACCTCGCTCTTGCTCTGGTGGCCGATCCTGGGCAACCTGCCGGAGTGGCCGCGGCTGCATCCCCTCCCGATGTGCCTCTACCTCTTCGCCCAAACCCTGCCCGGCGGCATCGTCGGCGCCTTCATCACGATGGCCGACCCGCCGCTCTACGGCTATTACGCGACCGTCCCCCGCGCCTGGGGCATCGATCTGGCCAGGGATCAGCAAGCGGCCGGCCTGATGATGTGGCTCGGCGTCAACACCTTCTACTTCCTGTTGATCACGATCGTCTTCCTCTCCTGGGCCACCCGGGAGGAAGCCAAAGATCGCGAACAATCGTTTCCCGCCCCCAAGGCCGTGGCCGACACGTCGCACTCACCGTCGGCCTGAGGCGAGCCGCGTCTTCATGCACCGGATCTTGCCCAGTAGAGCGAGCAGGCCGCGGACGGTGACTAGTCGCAACCGGAGGACGCTGACGCGCACGCTGGGAGTGGACCTTGCTTCGCTACCGAAGAAGACCGCTGCCTGTATTATCGAGTGGGGCCATGACTCGGTGACGGTCGCGGCACCCGTGCTTGGTCTTACCAATCGCGATATTGTTGCGCTCGCCGATGACTGCCAGGCGATTGGCATAGATTCCCCGTTTGGCTGGCCGTTACCGTTTGTTGATTTTCTAAAGCAAGCTCACGCGCCATGCAGAGGAAGGACGTTCATAGATTCGACCGATCCGATGTACCTTCGCGCTCTGCGCTACCGCCGGACCGACCTCCACGTATGGCAGAAGCACAACCTTGTGCCGTTGGCGGTGGCGGCTGACAAGATCGCCATGCCCGCCATGCGCTGTGTCGAACTCCTCGATCTTTTGAGGGTAACCGACCGGTCCGGAGACGATCGGGTGTGGGAGGTTTACCCCGCGGTCGCGCTCAAAGACTGGGGCTTCGATGCAAAAGGGTACAAGTCAAGAGAAGGTAATCCGCCGCTCGGGGAACAGGTACGCGCCAGACTACTTGAAGCGATGTGTCTAGCTTGTCCGTGGCTGCGACTCACCATCGAGCCGGACAGTCCGTTCGTGAGAAGTGCCCATGCGTTCGAAGCGTTGATCGCCTCACGTGTCACTCGCGCGGCTTATCTCGACCGAACCGAACGCCCGACCGATGACGAAGTCGAGATAGCAAAGCTGGAAGGGTGGATTGCTGTGCCGGACAAAGACTGCCTGGGAACGCTTCACGATTTTCGGGCAACATAGGCGTCGCCAGGAAGCAGGGCCAAGGATCGGGAGCACGTAATGATGCCAGAGAGAGCGGCCAGATGAGCAAACCGGCATCGGACACTCGGCCGAATCTGCTCATCATCATGGCGGACGAGCATGCCCCGCAATTCAGCGGGGCGTATGGGCATCCGCTGGTGCAAACACCGCATCTGGACCGCCTAGCGGCCGGCGGCGTGCTGTTCGAGAACGCCTACTGCAACTCACCGCTTTGCGTCCCCTCCCGGATGTCGTTTATGACGGGTCGCCACGTCCACGAGATCGGGACCTGGGACAATGCCTCACCGCTGGCATCCGACAGTCCAACCTGGGCGCACATGCTCCGGGCCGGCGGCTACGACGTGGTGCTGGCCGGCAAGCAACACTTTGTCGGTCCTGATCAGCGTCACGGCTTCCGGGCGCGGCTCGCACGCGATCTCCACGCCGAACATCGCCATCCCATCTTCGACTGGGCCGACGGGACACCCGCCGCCGCCAACCCCTGGCCAAGCCTGGCCCAGGCGGGACCAGGGGTTTCGCCCGAGATTGCCATCGACGATCAGGTTGCGGCGGCTGCTTTGGCCTATCTGCGCGATCCGGATCGCCACCAACAGCCATGGGCGCTCAACGTGTCCTTTATCGCGCCGCACTTCCCCTTTGTCGTGCCGGATCGCTATTGGAATCGCTACCCTCCAGAGGAGATCGATCTCCCGGTCATCCCCGCCGGGCACCTGGCGAGCCAGCATCCGGTCTATCAACGCTTGCGCCGGATGTTTGGTCTGACGGGCTTTTCGGAGGAGCTGGTCCGGCGTGGCCGCGCCGGCTACTACGGGCTCATCACCTTTCTTGATGACAAGATCGGCCAACTGCTCGATACCCTGGCCGAGACACGGTTGGCCGATAACACGCTCGTGATCTATGTCAGCGACCATGGGGAGATGGCCGGCGAGCATGGCTTGTGGCGAAAGTCGAATTTCTATGAGCACTCCTCCCGGATTCCGCTCGTGCTGCGCTGGCCCGGCCGGTTGCCCGCCGGGCGCCGGATCGCCAGCGTCGTCTCACTCGTCGACGTGGTGGCGAGCCTGGTCGATGCCGCCGGAGCGTCGCCGGCAGGTCCGCTCGCGGGCGAGAGCCTGCTGCCCCTGGCGCGCGGGGAACCATCAACAACGCCGTGGCCCGACACGGCGTTCGCGGAGTACCTCGGGCACGGCGTGGCGCGTCCAATGGCCATGCTGCGCTCCGGCCGCTACAAGCTGAACTACAGCCTCGGCGACGACCCGGAGCTCTACGATCTGGCGGCGGACCCCGCGGAGCTGCGAAACTTGGCGGCCGATCCAGCGTACCAGGCGGTCCTGGGCGACCTCCAGCGCCGGCTGCTCCTGGATTGGGACCCGGTGGCGCTCGAGCAACGGGTGCGGCAAAGCCAACGCGAGCGGTTGCTCATCGCCGCCGCCGAGACGGGACGAACCGCGACCGCGGCCCGCGACCAATGGTACGCCTCCGGTTCAACGGTCGTCCCCTCGTAGCGGCGCCGTTGCCGCTACGGCATGATCTCGACCTGGGCGCCGAGGTTGATCCACTCGTACATCCAGTCCGCGACGTCCATCGGCAGGTTGATGCAGCCGTGGCTCATCGGGACACCGAAGTTGTTGTGCCAGTAGGTGCCGTGCAGGGCGTGACCGACATCGGTGAAGTACATCACGTCGGGTACTTCCGGCACGTTGTAGGACTCGCCGCCGATGACGCCGGCCATGTCCTCCACCGGCAGCTTGCGATTGATGAAGAAGGTGCCGGTCGGGGTGTTGAAGCCATCTTTACCAGTGCTGATGAACCCTTCCCAGAGCACGACATCGCCCTGCCGGGCCCAGAGGTACTGCTGGCTGATGCTGACCTGCACCCAGCGCTCGGCGTTGGGATCGACCGTGACCCCGGCCGGTTCCGCCGCCGCTACCACGGGTGCCGGCGTCGGCGTCGGCGGGGGCGGCGGGATAAAGAGCGCTTCGCTGTAGATCGGCAGCGTGCCCTGGCCAACCGGGCTCCGGTCCAATTGCCGCCGCGACGCCGCGTGGTCGCCGGCTGGAAGCACGTAGGGATAGCCGCCGGGTTGCCGCGCTACCTTGCCCCGCTCGAACACCTGATAGGTGATTCCACCCAGCTCAAACTGCTCGGTGACCGGGTTGCCGAGGTACGCGGCCTCGCCGGTGGCTTCCCAGAAAGCCTTGAAATCATCGGCCACGCCATGACCGGTGGCGGGAATGAACCGCCACCCGGCGCTGTCCGGCGGCACCGTCGCCGGGTCGAGCGGCATCCAGGCGCGGGCAATCGAATCGGCGTCGCTCACCTGGCTGGCGGCTCCCGGCAATCCACGCCGGATCAGGTAGGGCCGGGTCTCGGCCCCGATGGCGCCGAACTTGACGACCTCGCCGTTCGGGTCCTCCGGCCAGTACTCGAACCGGCCAAAGCTGTAGTACTGAACAATCCGGCCGTCCTCGGTCAGCTCCGCCGTGATCGGGTTGCCCCAGGAGAGGGCGCCGCCCCAGGCCCGCCAGACATCGAGAAAGACACCGTCGACGCTGTGCCCCGTTTCGGGGATGTAGACGGTCGATGGCGGGCTCCACTCGACGACCGGGACAGCAACCGGCGCGGGAGCTGGAGCCGGGGCTGAAAGCGGGGGGGCCATCGGCGATGGATTCATCGTGTAGGCGACCGCCTCCGGCGCTGGCGCGACGTCAACCACCTGCTCGATTGGGGCCGCCTCCACCACCGGCGCCGGCTCCGCCGCCGGGATCACCGCCGCCCCTTCAACGACACCCACCGGGTTTTCACCCGAGGGCAGCACCCCGCCCTGCTCCTGCGCCGAGGCCAGCCCGGCAGGCAGGATGGAACTCAACAGCACCAGCCCGAGCAAGGCTCGGATAAAGAACGGCGTGGGGACACGGGACGGGCGAGCGCGGTTGAGCAGCTTCACGGGGCGCATCTCCACTACGACGTCGATCCCTCTCCTCAGCATAGCGAAGGAAACGGAGTTTCGCAATCGTCAATAGAGGCGAAAGCGGTCGAATCGTTGGTCCCATACGCTATTTCGTCGGATCAACCTCATCTTGTGCCAAATTGTCACTGATTGTCCGCGGCTTCGGCGGGCGAGGTGCGTTGGCCCGGCGGATGCCAGCCCAGCCGGTAGCGAAACGAGCCATCCGGCTGCCGGCGGCGGGCAACCGGCTTGAACCGCATTGTCTGGTAGAAGGGCAGGTCTTCTTCGCAAACCTCGGTCACGGTCGGCCGGCGGCCGGCCCGGACTAGCGCTTCGATCAGCAACTCCTTGCCATGGCCCCGCCGCCGGGTGGACACCGCGACCACCAGCAACATCAGCTCCATGGTCATCCCGATCCGCCGCGTGGCGGAGACGCCGGCCAGCTCACCCGCGACCACAAGCCCGGTAAGGTCCACGCCCTCGGTCGCCCGCAGCCCGGCCAGCATCTCCGCCGCGCTCGCCACGCTCCCGTCCGCCACGCAACCGGCAAGAAGCCGCGCCGCCGCGGGGTCCTGAGCAATGTCCAACGGGGCGAGGGATCGCTCCCCGCCGGCGGTGGCGCGCTCGTCGGTCGTCATCAGAGCCTGAGGAGATCGCGGAACTTGGGCTCGTCGTCGTAGGGGCCAACGAGGGCCAGGCTGAGCCGTTCGTCCCGGAATAGCTCGCCCGCGAGCTCCTGGACCTCCTCGACGGTGACGGCTTCGATCTTTTCCATCACCTGCTCCGGGGTCCGGATTTCGCCGTAGGTCGCCTCCTGGCTGCCAATCCAGCCAGCGACCGAGCGGCTATCTTCCAGCCCCATGAGCAGGCGGCCATTCCGCAAATCCTTAGTCCGGCGCAGCTCGTCGGCCGGCACCGGCTCGTCCCGCAGCTTCCGCAACTCGCCGACCGTCGCCGTAATCGTCTCCTCGACCCGCTCCAGATCGGTCCCCGCGTAGACCACGCCTTGGCCGACATCGGCATAAGGCCGGAAATAGCCATAGACCGAGTAGACCAGCCCCCGCTTCTCCCGGATCTCCTGGAACAGGCGGGAGCTCATGCCGGAGGAGAGCACCGCTTCGATCGTCGACTGCACGTAGCGACGCTCGGTGGTGTACGGCAGGGCCGGCATCGCCAGGCAGAGATGGGCCTGCTCGGTCTCTCGTTGCACCAGGCGAACTCGGGGCTCGTTCTGGGTATTGAGCGTCGTCTCCCACTGGTTCGAGCCGGTGACCGGTTCCAGGTCGCCGAAGAAGCGGTCTGTCAGCTCCACCACCGCGTCGTGCTGGAGGTCACCGGCGGCGGCCACGACCAAGCGATCGGGGCCATAGTTCCGGCGCCAGAAATCGACCATGCCGGCCCGGTCGACGGTACCGACCGTCTCCTCGGAGCCGGCGATCGAGCGGCCGACGCCCTGCTCACCCCACACGACTTCGTCGATCACCTCGTGGACCAGTTCTTCCGGCGAATCCTGGATCGAGCGGATCTCCTCGAAGATGACGGACCGCTCCTTGTCCAGCTCCGCCGCGTCGATGACCGAGTTGCGGAGGATATCGGCCAGGACGTCGAAGGCCAGCGCAAAGTGGGTGCTGGGCACCTTGGCCCAGTAGTTCGTCGATTCGCGGCCGGTCGCGGCGTTCAGGACGCCGCCGACGCCCTCGACTTCCTGCGAGATCATCATCGGGTGCGGCCGCCGTTCGGTCCCCTTGAACAGCATGTGCTCCAAGAAGTGGGAGACGCCGGCGATCCCGGCCGGCTCGTAGCGGGAGCCGACCCCGTAGTAGAAAATGAGACTTGCCGACTTGACGCCGGTCATCGGTCCGGTCACGATCCGGACTCCATTTGGCAACGTGGTCTTTTCGTACGGTGTCTCGGGAAGAGTCGAAACCAACCTGTGCTCCTGTCAAAGCCGGTCCCTGGGACCGGGCTCCCATGCTCAGCGGATCATCCACGAGCGGTATGTTAATCGACAGCGGACAATGAAGTCAGTTTCGGCCGGATCCGTCAACCGCTGTCGTTGGCGGAGACGAGGGCCGCAGCCCGGTCGGCCTCGGCCAGGGCCGGGTCGCGATCGGCCGGCCGGCCGTAGCCGGCGCCGCCAGGGACATCAACGGCCAGCCGGTCGGCCGGTGCCGCCAACGTGAGCTGTCCGGAGCCAATTTCCTCTGGCGTGAGCTGGCGACCGTTCACCCTGATCTCCGTCAGCGGTCCGTCCTGACCGCCCGCCAGACCCCGCGGCGGGAAGCGCAGCCGGTCGGGATCGAGGAAGAACGAGACGGGTTCGTCGTAGCCGGGAAGTGAGCTGAACTCGAGCTGATGACCGAATGCCCCCCGCCAGGCGCCCGACCCGGCCGAGTCCGGGCGCAGGCTCCGGGTGCGGACCAGGACCGGCGCCCGCGCCTCGAACACCTCGACCGAGACGTTCCGGGCGCTGCTCGGAAAGCAGTTCCGGCCGATGCCGTCACGGCCCTGGCTGGCGCCGCGGCCGCCCCCGACGAAGAAGTGGGCATTGAAGAAGTGTCCATCTCGTTCCTGGCCATAGACGTGAACCGAGCGCATGAGGCCGTTGCCCGCTTGCACCCGCTCTGGCACAACCGGCTCCAGTGCCGTGAATAATAGGGGATGGATGTGCCAGCCGGTCCGGGTCCGCGATCCGACCGGGGCGGGGACGCTGCAGTTGAGGATCGAACCCGCCGGCGCCTGAATCGAGAAGGGCCGGAATGTGCCCTCGTTGGCCGGCACGCTGGGCGAGAACAGGCACTTCAGCGGATAGACCGTATGCGCCTTGGTGTAGGTCAGCGTGCAGTTAATGCCGCCCCGCGGCGATTGCGGATCGGAGCCGGCATAGTCAACCGCGATCTCGTCGCCCGCCACCGTGATCCGGCACCGCAGGCGGACCGGGTGATCCAGCCCGTCGGTGACGACCTCGCTCTCGTAGCTGCCGTCCGGGATGGCTCGAATCGCGTCTCGCATCGCGCGTTCCGAAAAGGCTTGGATCGTGGCGGCGACCGTGGTCAGGTCCGGCAGGTCGTATTCCTGGAGCAAGGCAACCAGGCGCCGGCCGCCGAGGTCGTTTGCCGTGAGCTGGGCCTCGATGTCGGTCAGCACCATGTCGGGGGTGCGCACATTCTCCTGAATGAAGGACCACGCCGTCTCGTTGCGACGCCCTTCCTCGACGAGCTTAAGTATGGGAATCCGCAGCCCTTCCTCGTAGATCTCGCGCACGGTCCGGCTCGTGAGGGAGCCGCCGATGCTCGAGGCATGGGCGATCGTGACGGTGAAGGCGACGACCCGGCCCTGGTGGAACACCGGGGTGATGGTCGCGATGTCGTCGAGGTGGCCGGCGCAGAGCCATGGATCGTTGGTGATGTAGACATCGCCCTCCCGCATCGTGGTGATGGGATGGCGGGCCAGCACCGCCCGCGTGACGGTCGGCATCACGAGATTGAAGACGGGCATGCTGCGATTGGAGTGGGCGACCGAGCTGCCCTCCGCATCGAGGATTTCGCAGCCGAAATCCTGGGCGGCGCCGATGATGGTGGAGACCGCGGTCCGCAACACGGTAGTCCACATATCGTCGGCGATCCCGATCAGCCGGCTCCAGATGATCCCTAAGCTGATCGGATCGAACCCGGCGGCGTCGGTCATCTGAACGTTCATCGCGCCATCCCGTCTTGCTCCAAGCTCATCAGCAGATTACGGTAACCATCGACCACGACCCGGCATCCGGGCGGGATGACGACCGTGGCCTCCCGCTCCTCGACGATGGCGGGCCCGGCAAAGGCGGCGCCGGGGTTCAGACCGTAGCGGTCGTAGACCGGGCACGGCCGGTAGCCTGGCTCCGGCCGGCGGAAGTAGACCGCGCGCTCACCCTTCCGAGCGCCGTTCGGATCGGCTTCGCGCCGCGGTTCCTTGGCCAGGTTGAAGGCAAAGCCCGGCAGCTCGGCCGTCAGGTGCCAGTTCAGGATTTCGACCGGAAGCCCGCCTGGCGCCCGGCCGTACTCGGCGGTGTAGCCAGCCTGGAAGGCAGCGGCCAGCTCCGCGACGTGCTCCCGCTCCGGGACGCCGCCGGGCAGCGCCACCCGCAGCTCGTGGTACTGCCCGGCAAACCGCATGTCGAGAGCGGCGCCATACCGCACCGACTCGGCGCCGGTGACGCCGGCGAAGGCGCGTTCAGCTTCATCCCGCATGCCGTCGTACAGCGCCCTGACGTGGTCCCAGTCGGCCGCATCAAGCAGCGTCATGTAGGAGCGGACTAGCGGCAGCGCCATCGGGGCGGTGAGGGCGCCGATCGCCGAGGCCACCCCGGCCCCCAGCGGCGCGATGACCCGCCGAATGCCAAGGATGCGAGCGACCTCGACCGCATGGGCCGGCCCCGCTCCGCCAAAGGCCACCATCGCCACCTGGCGCGGGTCCTGGTTGCGCTCGATGAGGTGAGTCCGCGCTGCCTGGGCCATGTTCTCGTTGACGGTGGCATGGATACCCCAGGCGGCCTCCGTCGGCGAGAGATTGAGTCCCGAGCCGACGAAACGCCCGACCGCCCGCGCCGCCAGCTCCGGCTGGAGCACCATCCGGCCGCCGAGGAAGTAGCCAGGGTCAAGGTAACCGAGCAGGGTGTTAGCGTCGGTGACGGTCGGCTGCTCCCCGCCCAGACCGTAGCTGGCGGGACCCGGGTTCGCCTCGGCGCTTTCGGGACCAATGCTGAGCAGGCCGAGCTCGTTGACGCGGGCAATACTGCCGCCGCCGGCCCCGATCTCAATCAGAGCGACCGTGGGCGCCATGATCGGCAGGCCGCTCCCTGGCTTGAAGCGATGCACCCGGTCCGCTTCCAGCATGCCGGCGACGCCGGGCCGGCCCCGCGCGATCAAGCACGCCTTGGCCGTGGTCCCGCCCATGTCAAACGACAGGACATGCTCATTCCCAGTCGTCTGCCCGTAGAAGCTAGCGGCGAAGGCGCCGGCCGCCGGACCCGACTCCAGCAAGCGAACCGGGAACTCTATCGCCGCCTCGGCCGTGGTGATGCCGCCGGACGACAGCATCAGATAGAGGGGGCGCCGGTAGCCGAGCCGGCGGAGGTGGTCCAGCAAGTCTGTCACGTAGTGGCGAAGCAATGGCTTCACGTAGGCGTCTGCCGCCACGGTCGAGGTCCGTTCATATTCGCCCATCACCGGCGCCACCCGCGACGAGAGTGAGACCGCGATCTCCGGCGCCATCTCGGTGACGATCGCGGCGATGCGGCGCTCATGGTCAGGGTTCCGGTAGGCGTGGATCAGGGACACGGCGATCGCCCGCACGCCCGCCGTGCGCAACACGTCCACCTGGGTCCGGACCGCCGCCTCATCGAGGGGTTGCAGCACCTCGCCATCGCGCGTCACCCGCTCCGGCACCTCCAGCCGCAGGTGCCGGGGGATGAGCGGCGGCGGATAGGGAGCGAAGAGGTCATAGATGTCGTAGATCTGCTCGATGCCGATCTCCAGCACATCGCGAAATCCGCTCGTGGTAAGCAGGCCGGTCTTCGCTCCGGTGCGGGCCACGATGGCGTTGGTGACGATCGTGGTGCTATGGACCGCGTACTGGACCTGGTCGGAGCTGGCGCCGGCCATTGCCAGCAGCTCTTCCCAGCCAGCGATCACCGCCCGCGCCGGCCGCTCGGCATCGGTGAGCACCTTATGGAAGGCGACGGTGGCGCCGGCGTCCATGTCGCAGAGGACGAAATCGGTGAAGGTGCCGCCGACATCGACGCTCATCGCGTATCGCTTGGGCACGTCGCGACCTCCTTGGTGCGGTCCGGCCGCTCGACCCCCCAGCCCCCAATCCTGGGGGAGCACGACAGAATCCTCCAAGATTGGGGGCTGGGGGGTTGACTCGGGCTCTAATCGATCATTTCTACCAGCAGCCGCGCCGCCAGCGAACGGGCAAGCACCACCGGTCTCCCGAACGCGTGTCGAGCCGCGGCCTTCATCGTCAGGTTGTATCCAAAGCAGTCCATGAAGAGCACCCGCGCCCCGGCGTCTCGCGCCGCCGCGCCGGCGGCGGCGATCGCCCCCGCCGGATCGTCGCCATAGGGATTGGCGACGACGACTTCGGCATCAGGCACGCCCATCTCGCGCCATTTGCGTCGCGCTTGCTCGACCTGCGTCGCCAGCGGCGTGAGCAAACCAATCCGACCCCCGTTCGCGATCCCGATCGTCGCCCCGTATAGCGCCGCTTGCGGCAAGAGCAACGGACGCCGGTGGCTGAACGCCGGAAACTCACCGGTACAGAGCATCAGTGTCGCATCCACCCCCTCGTCATCTTCGAGCGCCCCAAGCTGGGCTTGCAACCGGTCGAGGATGGCCCGCTTGCTCACGTGAACGGATCGGCCATCACGGAGGAGCGTGATGAGATGATAGTCATCCGTCCCTGGCGCTAGCCGCTGGATCTCGGTCTCGGATAGCTCGTCCAGCGCCCCGCGCTCAATCACTCGCACTCGGGAGCCAAGCACCGCCTGCATATCCTGGCTCAGGGTATCGGGCCGTGGCGACTGACCGATAGTCAGCACGCCAACCGTCGTTGTGGTCGGTTTCGTCGCATTTGATCTCGGTGGCGCCAGTTGGTCTGGCCGCATGTTGGTCATGACTCGCCTCGTCGGTACAGCGATTCGAGGCCCACCAGCCGCTCGGTGATGAGCACGAAGATGACCGTCATCACGATACTGATCGTCGAGGCCGCCGCGGCCGTCGGGTCGAACGAGAACCGCAGGAAGTCAAAAAGCTGGAGCGGCAACGGAGTGGCGCCGACGCCGGCCAGCAGCAGCGAGATTGGGAACTGGTCGAAGCTGATGATGAAGGCAAACACCGCGCCCGACACGATCCCACTCTTGAGGATCGGCAGCGTGATGCGGAAGAACGTGGTCCAGGGTCCGGCGCCAAGACTTCGCGCCGCCTCTTCCAGGCTGCGATTGAAGCCGACCAGGACGGTGCTGACCGTCAGGAAGACATAGGGAATGGTCACCAGCGTGTGGCCGATGATGAGGTTGAAGAAACTCTGGGTGCCAATGCCGATCGCGTAGAGGAAGATCAGCAGGGCGATGCCGGTCAGGATCGCCGGCACCGGCAGCGGCGAGATCATCAGCAACTTCAGGGCCGAGCGGAACCGGCGGGAGTGGCGCACGATGTAGAGTGACGCCGCCGTTCCGATCACCGTGGCGCAGACGGTCACGATCAGGGCCAGGGTCAGGCTAAAGATGAAGGCGTCGATGAATGGCTCGCTAGCGAAGAACGCCTGAAACCAGCGCAGGGAGAAGCCCTCGGGCGGGAATCGCAGGTACTCGCCCGAATTGAAGGCTGCGATCACCACGATCGCGATCGGGGCCAGCAAAAAGAGGTACAGCAGGGCGACGACCAGGTTCAGGCCCCACCGGCCGCGTCGGGTCAGCTCCATTTAGGCTACCCCCCTCATCGCCCGGTCCATCAGCTTGAGGTAGGTAGCGACAATCGCGATCGTGATCACGAAGAAAACGATCGCCATCGCGCTCCCCGCCGGCCAGTTAAACAGCTCCTCGACCGTCTGCACCACTAAGAGAGGGAGCGTGAGCACCCGATAGCCGCCGAGCAACGACGGGATCACGTAGGCGCTGACGGTCAAGACGAAGACGAGGACCGTGCCGGACGCGACCCCCGGCAGGCTGAGCGGCCACGTCACCCGCCGCAGCGTTTGCCAGGTGCCGGCCCCGAGCGAGCGCGCGGCCCGCTCCAGGTCCGGATCAATGGCCTGCAACGAGCCCAAGAGCGAGAGGACCATGAACGGCATGTAGATGTGGATGAGGCCGATCATCACCCCGGTCTCGTTGTACATCAACTGCACGGACCCCAGCCCCAGGCCCGTGATTGCCTGGTTGATCAGGCCCTGGTCGGCGAGAAGGATCATCCACCCGTAGCTGCGAACGACGATGCCAACGAGCAACGGCGACAGCAGCATGATCATGAGGAGTCCCTTGATCCGGCTGGAAGCCCGCGTCATGTGGTAGGCCAATGGATATGACAGCACCAGCGTGACGAGGGAGGTGACGAAGCCGAACCGCAGCGTCTGCCAGATGATCCGCCAGTTGAAGGGATCGCGCACGGTCTCCAGGTAGTTGTCGAAGGTAAACTCTTGGCGATAGGGAGCGCCCGTCGTATGGGTCATGAAGCTCACGTACAGAAGGTAGAGGTAGGGGGTGACAAAGAAGACGCCGAGCAGCAGCAGGGCCGGCAGCATGAGCAGCCACGCTGCCTGCTGGCCCGGTACCGCCCGGACGGCGCGCTCAGGCGAGCGGGCGCGGTGCGCCGTCGTCTCCACCGGCCGCCTCCCCTTCCGCTTGCACGATCCAGGTTTGCTCGACCGTGCAGGACAATTCGACCTGGTCGGCAACGTCGTAGTCCGATGACGGCGCTGCCTGGACCCGCACCACAACGTCAGGCGCGATTCTCACCCGAAAGTCGACGAGATTTCCCAGGTATGACCGGTCCTCGACCACTCCGGACAGCCGATTTTCAGCCCCTTCTCCGGTCGGCGCGCCTGCTCCCGCACCGGTAGACTCGGCCCCAGCCGCCGGCAACAGGCGCAGGCTCTCCGGACGAATGCTGACAAACACCTCGGCGCCGGTCGCCACCTCGGCCTGGGCCTCGCCGCGCAGGCAGCCCACCGCGGTGTCGACGGAGACGACGCCATCCGTGCGCTCCGTCACGGTGCCCAGCACCAGATTGGCGACCCCGACGAAATCCGCAACCCAGGCGTTGCGCGGCCGCCGGTAAATCTCCTCCGGCGGCCCGATCTGTTGCAACACCCCGCCCCGCATCACCGCGACCCGGTCGGCGAGCACCAGGGCCTCGGCCTGATCGTGGGTGACGTAGATGGTGGTAATGGCGAACTCCTGTTGCAGGTGCCGGATGTAGAAGCGCATTTCCTCGCGCAGCTTGGCGTCCAGATTGGCGAGCGGCTCATCGAGAAGCAGCACGGTGGGATTGAACACGAGCGCCCGCGCCAGCGCGGTTCGCTGTTGCTGGCCGCCGGAGAGCTGGCGCGGATAGCGGCGATCAAGGCCGGTCAACTGGACTTTTTCCAGGATGGCGTGAACCCGTTTCGCGATGGCGTCCTTCGGCTCCTTGCGCATCTGGAGCCCGAACGCCACGTTCTCGAACACGGTCAGGTGCGGAAAGAGCGCGTAGTTCTGGAACACCATGCCGGCGTCGCGGCGCTCGGGAGGGAGGGCGGTCACGTCCTTTCCCCCCAGATAGATCTCGCCGGTGTCCGCCCGCTCGAAGCCGGCGATCAACCGCAACGTCGTGGTTTTCCCACAGCCGGAGGGGCCAAGGAACGCGATCAGCTCACCTT
>JACCYK010000557.1 GCA_013696525.1 Chloroflexia bacterium | reverse complement strand
CCACCACGCAGTGTCCGGTGCGCCGCCGCTCGGGGCTCTTGGGATCGCCGGCGTAGACATCGATCGCGATGTCGAGGCTGGTGCGGCCGGTGCGAATGACGAGCGCCCGAAGCTCGACCAGCTCCCCGACGTGGATCGGCCCCAGGAAGTGGAGCCCACCGAGGTAGACGGTGACACAGTAGGTGCCGGTCCACCCGGCGGCGCAGGTGTAGCCCGCCTGGTCGATCCACTTCATGACCGCGCCGCCGTGCACCTTCCCTCCGAAGTTGACGTCGGTCGGCTCGGCGAGGAATCGCAGCGTGATGCCGCGCTGGGGCTCCACCCGGGCTAGCCCAGCACGACGGCGGTGCCGCTGGCGCTGACCATCAGCATGCCGCCGCCGGAGCCGACCTGGATGGTCTCGTAGTCGAGATCCACCGAGAGCAGCGCGTTGGCGCCGAGCTCGTTGGCCTGCTGCTCCATCTCCTCGAGGGCGATCGCTTTCGCCTTGCGGAGCTCCTGCTCGTAGGCGGCGGAGCGTCCGCCGACGATGTCACGGATGCCGGCGAAGAAGTCGCGGAAGATGTTGGCGCCGAGAATGGCCTCGCCGGTGACGATGCCGAGGTATCGGGTGACCCGCCGGCCCTCGATGGCGGGAGTGGTGACCGAGATCATGCCTGCCTCCGGGATGGTCCAAGGTATGTTCCGGCTGCGATGACACCTTTCGCCACGTTTGCGCTCCTCTACATGACCGCCCTGTTCCTCGAGCTGGGCGAGAAGTGGACCTATCCCCTCTTCACCCTGGCGACGCTGCTCCTCATCATCCTCATCGCCTGGGCCGGCATCTCGCGCATCACGTTCCTCATCTACCTGGCGATCACGACATCGCATTTCCTGCTGGTGCAATTCCCTGATGTAGCCAACCACGTCAACATCGCCATCTACTGCAACCTCCTCATGATGGTCGGGATCGTCTACTCACTGGTCCGGATCCGCGTCTTTCCCACCGATGACGACTACTTCGAGATGACGAGGCCGCTGCTGCAGGTGACGGCGATCCTGGTGTACTTCCTGGCAGGCTTCCACAAGCTCAACGTCGACTTCTTCGATCCGGCCGTCTCCTGCGTCGGCGACATGGTAACGAGCCTGTCCAGGATGGCCACCTCCGATCTCGCCGGTGTTCCGGCCGGCCTCATCCTGCTCGCCGGGATCGTTGCGGTGCTGTACCGGCTGCTCTCCGGCGCCGCGGTCCGGCCGAACTTGCCGGCGGCCGGGGTGGGAGTGATCGGCCTGATCATGATCGGGGCCCTCCTTGTCCTGAAATCGCGGCCCGAGGTGTCCGCGCTCGCCGGCGCCACGGTGATCCTGGCCATGGCCGTGATCGTCATCGCATGGGAGCTCATCGGTGGGCCGCTGCTCGCCGTGCCCCGGCTCCAGGCGCCGCTGCTGGCCTTCTCGTGGACCATGCATTCGACCCTGGCCCTCATCGGATTCGTGGACTTCGGATCGCTGGCACTGGCCCTGCTGTTCACCTTCGTACCCCGTGCGTATCTCGACCTGCTGAATACCCGTCTCCGCGTGCCGGCTTCCGGTCTGGTACTGTACCGCGCTCATCTCTACTTTGCCATCACTATCCTGGCGGCTATCGCCTCGGGCCTCCATCGGCGGCTCGTTTCCGGCTTGCTGTTCGGCCTGGCGGCCCTGGTCTTCATCTGGCCCCTACTCTCAGCGCTGGCGGGAGGGCCAGGCCGTCCGGCGTGGCCGGGTGTGCCGCTCTCCACCCGGAGGACACCACGGTGGCTGTTCGTCTTTCCGGCCGCCCTGTTCCTGCACGGCATCACCTCGTATGTCGGGCTGCGCACGGCCGGAAACTTCTCGATGTTCAGCAACCTGAGGACGGAGGGACCGGTCTCCAACCACTTCCTCCTGGGGAGCAATCCCCTGAAGCTGTGGAGCTACCAGGAAGACGTGGTCCGCTTTACCCGTATCGACGACCGACGGGCGAAGATCGGCTACCAGTACCACCCCTTGCAGGGGAACCAGCTGCCGGCGGTGGAGTTCAGGAAGCTGATCTACGCCTGGACGCAAGCGGGCGCAACGATCCCGATGACGTTCGAGTATCGAGGCCGGGTTCATTCGACCGAGGATATCGTGAACGACCCGGCCTGGCGTACGGACGCACGAGACTGGGAGATGGTACTCATGGATTTCCGGTCCATACAGCCCGGCGGACCCAACCGATGCCGGTGGTGACCGGGCCTCTCACATATCCGGAGCGCCGAATACGGGCGGCTCGAGCGGTAGAAACGGAATTTGCCCGACGGCTCGCGAGGAATCTCCGCCACCGGCTTTACGGTCACTTGGCATTCCTCCCCGAAGATGGCCTTGACGCCGTCGGCCAGACACACCGCGATTCCGTCCCCGTAGTCCGGTCCGGGCTGCACCAGCACCGTCCACGTTCGCATGTCATGCTGTTCGAACAGCACTCGCCCGACGGCGGTCGGCGACTTCGCGATCACGCTCTTGAGCACGTCCCCCAGGGCGGTGCCATGCACGCGGCCGCCGGCGGCGGTGAGCAGAACGTCTCCCGTTCGGCCTTCGACTCGGGCGATGACCGGATGGGGCCGGCCGCAGCGGCACGGCTCAGGGGAGAGCCGCCCAAGGTCGCCGACCCGGTATCGAATGAGGGGCATCACAGGATTCGTCGTGCAGGTCAGAACGATGTCACCAACCTCCCCGGGCTCCGCCGGGGTTCCGTCCCGAAGGATCTCCACCTCGACGTGCTCGGCGAAGACATGAAGGGAGCCGGCCGGATACTCGTAGCCGACCGTGCCGGTCTCGCTGCACCCGTAGGTCTCGATGACCCTCGCTCCCAGCTTCGCGTGACGGGCCAGCTCGGCGACGGCGGAAACGTATCCCGAGACGTAGGTCGGCCGCGCCGTCTGGAGGTACTTCACGGCCTCGGTCAACCGCGCGGAGGACAGGTCGCCGGTCAGCAGGGGTCGCCGGTTTCGGATCCATTCCGCCAAGGCGCCCTCTCGCTGCCGACTCACCTGCATGGATCGGGCGCCGACCGGAATGCCGTGCCAGAGCAGCCCCCGGTAATCAGTGGCCCAGGCCCATGCGGCCGCATCCGGGCTCATCGCAACGCCCAGCGCTATGC
>JACCYK010000493.1 GCA_013696525.1 Chloroflexia bacterium | reverse complement strand
GCCCAGCACAATCCCCGTGTATCCCAACGCCTCATGCTCAGACACGATGCGAACGTCGACCATGACGTCTTCGCCCAACGCGTGATCCAAGAATTCGCGCAGATCGTGCTCGTCGATATTGGCGCTGGGGAAATACCGGCTGCCAACCTTGTAGCGGAGAGCCCGCCGGAGGGTGGCGGTCACGAACAGCCCGCCCGGCCGGAGCAGGGAGACGATGTTGGTCATGTAGTCGCGCCACACCCGCTTGTCGGCGGTGGCGGAATCGGCGCAGTAGCAACTGACAACCACGGGGTAGGACGCCCGGTGCTCCGGCCCCAGGGGATCGGGGTGCCCGGCATCCGCGGTGACGAGCGTGGTGATCCTGTCCCGGACGAGCGCTTCCCGGCGCCCGAGGACAGTCTCGGTGGGTTCGTCAACGCCCTCGCATTGGAGCGTGTAGCGTACGAACGGCCGCCAATCGTGGCACGGCTGCCGCCGCCCGACCCACGCCCTGATCTGATCCAGATTCCGCGGCAGATAGTCGGTGAGATGGAGCTCGGACGCGGCCGGGGCCAGCGGAAAGACATGATGCAGCGTCGGCCCGGTGCCGAAGACCAAGATCGGGCCCGGCCGCGGGAAACGCTTGGCGGTTTCGACCAGAAAGCGGATGGTCGCAATCTCGTCCGGCTCGACCACGCGGTAGTAATCGGCGAGATAGTCCCGCGGCGACCACTCGTCCCAGGACGAGAAGATCGTGGTGTCGGGGACGATTGGGGCATCGGAGGTTAATACCGGGCTCGAATGTGCTTGCTTGGTTATCGCCACGACCTCTGCTCATCTCCTCGCGGTGAGGCGGTATCGGTTTCAGCCTCGGGGCAGCGCGGCCCCGGCGCCCAACGACCGTCCGCATCGTCCAGACAGCCCCGCCGTGGTCCCATCGTGCCAGCCCACCGGCACGTTAACCACGCAACGAACCCGCAAAACGACTGACAGCTTTGCGCGGCCGAGCGCGGCCTGACACGACCTGAATCCGGACCGGCGACGATCGCCAGCAAGGCGAAGGTGTGGTGGATTTCGGTGTTGACCTCGTTCTTGCCGGGAACATCGCCACGGACCATGCACCGGGCGATGACCGTGGTCACCACCGCGGTGATGAGGACGACGGAGCGGGTTCCTCAGCGGGGGTCGGCTATCATGGGCGCGAGGCAACCAGCCGCTCAGCTTCATCGCCTCGGGGCCAAATCGAAATGGACATGGCCGCGACGTCGCGGCAAAGGAGCACGAGCATGGCGGAACCCTGCACCCACCTCGACCAAATACAGGAGTTCTCGTCTGAGTCGGACGGCTGCGAGGAGTGCTTGGAGCTGGGTGATACCTGGGTCCACCTCCGGCAGTGCGTAGTTTGCGGCCATGTCGGCTGCTGCGACAACTCCAAGAACCGGCATGCCACCAAGCATTTTCAGGCGACGAGCCACCCGATTATCCGCTCGATCGAGCGTGGCGAGCATTGGCTGTGGTGCTACGTGGACCAGGTGACGATGGAGACCGCGCCGTGACCGGGAACCAGCCCTCATCCGCGGCCGCAGCCAAAGGGCGCCCGCCAATCGTGGGCGAGGGGAGCGAGAACGCCTGCCGGTTGAACGTCCTGGAGAGCGGGGGAGGTCTGGCGCGTGGAGCATGAGCCACCGGCGGCGGCCGACGATCCGGCGGTCACGCTCAGCATCGTGCGCCGCGTCCGGCCGGGGCGGGAGCGGGAGTATGAGCAACTGCTCCAAGCCACCCTGGCCGCAGCCGAGGCGTTTCCCGGCTTTCTAGGGGCGCGTCTCTTCCGGCCGGCCGGCGGCGACCGCCAGTACCGGACGGTGCTGCGGTTCGACCGCGAGAGCAGCCTGCGGGCCTGGGAGGAATCGGAGCCGCGGCAGCGATGGCTGGACGCCGCCGCCGGACTGACCGAGGCCGACGCGCGAGTCGCCAACATCACCGGCACCGCCCAGGAGCGGCCGCTGGCAATGGCCCTGACGCCGCTGGAGGACTTCGTCCGCACCAGCGTCTCC
>JACCYK010000481.1 GCA_013696525.1 Chloroflexia bacterium | reverse complement strand
CGAGACGGCGGGTTTGCCGAATGGGTTCGTGGTCGCGAGGGCGATGATCGCGCGGGGAAGTCCGCCGGAGATCCATCTGCCAGTGAGTGGTTGGAAGGCCGGGGGCGCCCGTGGCCGCGAGCGCGCTGGCCCCACCCGGTCCCATCCCGAACCCGGTCGTGCCCCGCCGCAGCGCCGGAGAGTACTGCCGGGGCGACCCGGTGGGAGGCGAGGCCGTCGCGGACATCCCCGACCCCCCCTGGCGGGGGCCAGCACGACCAGCCCGCGGGACGCCCGCGGACACGCACGGCAACCAGGCACGGCGCGGGGTGGAGCAGCGGCAGCTCGTTGGGCTCATAACCCAAAGGTCGGGGGTTCGAATCCCTCCCCCGCTACCACGTCAACCGGCACCCCCCTACGAGGGGGTGCCGGTCTTTTTTGTCCTTACCGGGCGCCGATCGCGGCTCGCGGGTTTACCGTTCCTCAGCAAAGAGACTGAGTTGCTCGGCGGCAGTTTGGCCGCGAGCCGCTTCCAGGTCTGTTCGCGCCGTTAGCGCGGGGAAAAAGGCGTCGAAATCGGCATTTGATGAGAAGAGTCCGTCAAACCGCTCGGCGACATCATGGAGGCGGCGGAGTAGGTAGCTCATGTTCTCATCGCCATCGTACTCTTCTATAAAGCCTAATTCCCCATCTTGGCGCTCGTAGGTCTCGATTCGCTCGCCCGATCGCAGGGCCGAGAGACGCGGCGTGCGCGCGATCAGCCGCTGCATGCGGGGGAACTTCGCCAGCGTCTCCTCGTTCAGCATGCCCCACTGGACAAACTCAGCGGTTGCCAGCGATCGCGTCCGAATCCGCTCAGCCAGCGTAAAGTACGCCTCACGCGCCGCGTCGCGATCTTGATTGAGAAACTGCCGCGCCGCATCTTGGAGAAAGACTCGGAAGCATGGCTCCATCCGCCGGCTCCGCAAGGCGCTGCCCTTCAACAAGAGTCCATCGTCGAACGAGAGCAGGGCATAGGTCTTGAGCCGGAGTGACAGCATCGCCCGGTATCGCCCGTCATGGGTCAGCTTGATGCCCGTTGGCAGATTGGCGGCAATCCGCTCAATGTAGGCTTCCTCCGACTCGGCGTCAGCGATCGCGGCGGGCGGGACGAAATACACGCCGTCGGTATCAACTTCGATCGGGGTCGCGCCACTCTGTTGCAGGCGATGCACCACCTGCTTCACGATATCCTGGCCGGCAAGCGTGATTCTCGTCGCCGCGTCGTAGTCATTGAAGAACCCACCGCCATAGCCAAGGTATCCGTAAAAGGAATTGATCAACACCTTAAAGCTGCTTTGTAAACCCTCCCACCTGGCGTGTTCCGCCTGCTGGTCGAGTTTCTCGGTCAGGCGGCTCATCGCCTTGGCCTCGAGCCGGCGCCGGGTGAGGTCGGCGAGCATCGGCAGATAGGCGCCGAGACTGTCCCCGCGGGGACTGATCGAGTCCGCCAGCATGATCGACGGATAGAGACTCTCGACATCGCACTTCACGACCGGGGCAAAGACGCCGGTTGCCAGCAGCTCGGCGTGGGCGCCTGGATAGCCTCGGGCTCGCTCGGCCTTCGGCACACTATGATTCGACATCAAATACGCCCGGAGCATGAGATCGTTGATTTTTTCGCCGGGACCTCCGGTGGCGACGGCTTGGAGCGATCGCGGTAGGATCTGTGTCTGGTAAAACTCGGTCGGGATGGCTAGTTTCGACAACGTGTCAACGTCGCGGACGTCGTCCAGCGCATAGCGGAGAATGCGATCGGGATCGGCCCGCCACACCTTCGAGATCTGGTCACCAGGGACGAACTCACGGTCGGTCCGCGTCAGCCCCAATTCTTCCACCGCGTTCTTGAGGCCGTAGCTCGTCAGGCGTCCTCCCACATCGTATCGTTGAATCTGTTGATAGGTGTCGATCACATGACGTCCATACACATACGCGGGCGTGTACGGCAACGTCAACGCCGCGACCTTGAATCGCGCCGTGCCTTGGCTAATTCTGACGGGCGATCCGTCTCGTCCCCAGGTGAGGTCGCGGCCATGGCGTTCGGCCCGTGTCGCAAGGAACGGTAGATCAAAGTTAAAGAGATTGTGCCCCTCGATGGTATCAGGATCGAGCGCTTGGATTCGCTCCGTGATTCGATCAAGTAAATCGGCCTCACTCGACTCGAGCGCCAGCACCTCCTCGACCCCGTCCGCGGTGCGAATGGCCGCTACAATGACTTGGGTGTCAGGCTGCCGGGCATCGAAGCCGGTCGTCTCGATGTCGATCTGGAGCCGTCGAATGTCTTCGAAGACCATGCCCTTGAACAACGTGCGGCCACTCTGAACGAGGTATTGCTCGACCGGTGAGCGAAGCCGGACGAAGGTAATACCCGTATCTTCGGCGCCACGGCTGGCATCGAGCAGCGCCGCCCAGCTGCCGAACTCCACGAGGAACCGGAGCGGATGGTCGCCATCGAGCTCCCGGATGCTGGGCCGGGAGCGGAGCGCCCGCCAAGGGTCAGCCTCAGCGACCAGGAGCCAGGGCTGAAAGACATCCTCCAGCACCTCAAGCCGATCACCAGACCGCCGGTACAGGCGCATCCGATTCGGGCCGGCGGGCTCGACCGCGACCAGATGGGAGAGCGGATCCGAGCCGTACAGCAGTCGCTCGGTCTCGATCCGGGGGCTTTGGGTGGCGAAGGACGAATCTGCTATCTTCATACTAGCAAAGTGTAGTCGATCCCGGACGGATCGCTGGCGGTGACGTGCAGATGCGAGCGAACGCGGTTCGCCATATGATGCAGCGTGCAACTTCGGCCGTGGCGCGGGCTGGCGGTGCGGTGACGGAGGTTGTCTATCCGAAACGGTGCGCCGGCTGCCGGAGTCGCGGCGCCTGGGTATGCGACGATTGTGTGGATCAACTGAACCTGTTTCATGGCGCGGTTTGTGAAGGCTGCGGGATCCCGGTTGCCCTATTGAGGTGTCGCTGCGACGTCATGGCGCCGGGGTTGGCGGCCATCCGTTCGGCTGGACCCTTCGCCGCGTGGCTTCGGGACGCCGTGATCAATTTCAAGTACCACGATGAATGGGCGCGGGCGGACCATCTTGGCCGTGATCTGACGCGGACCGTGGCGGACATGGATGACCTCGACGTCCTGACGCCGGTGCCCTTGCATCGCTCGCGACTGCGCGAACGTGGGTACAACCAGTCGGCACTGCTGGCGAATGTCGTCGGCGACCAACTCGGCCTGCCGGTGGTTGATGCCCTGCTGCGGACCAGGTCCACGAAGCAGCAGGCCCTACTCTCGGCGGGCGACCGGGCGGAGAACGTCGACGGTGCCTTTGCCATCGCGCCGGGGTTCAACGTGGCGGGTCGCCGTATCGTGTTGATCGATGATGTGATTACCTCCGGCTCGACCATCAACGCCTGTGCGCGAATCCTGGTGGATCACGGAGCGGCGACGGTCCGCGCCGCCACGCTGGCTCGCCAGCTCTAGCCCACGAGCTGGGCGACGATCTCGGCCGAAACCCGGCGGGCCCAGGAATCCGCCTCCGCGATGGAGTCTCGCGACAGCGGCGACGTAGCGCGGTGGCGGTCGAGTGTCCGTGAAATGACGTCTGGAATCTCAAGAAAGCGCATCTTGCCGGACAAGAACGCATTGACCGCCACGTCGTCGGCGGTGCTGAGCACGGTTGGATACGTGTTCCCAGCTTCGCCGGCCTGCCTAGCCAGGGCCAAAGCCGGAAAACGGTCCTCGTCCGGCGGCTCGAAATGCAACGCCCCGACCGCCGCCAACGACAGCCTCGGCCACGGGTTTGGCCACCGCTCCGGACCGGTCAACGCGTATTGGATGGGCAGCTTCATGTCCGGCACGCCAAGCTGCGCCAGGAGGCTGCCATCGACAAATTCAACCAGCGAGTGAACGATACTTTCGGGGTGGACGAGGACATCGATTTGCTGATACGGGATGTCGAACAACCAGTGAGCTTCGATAATTTCCAAGCCTTTGTTCATCATCGTAGCGGAATCAATCGTGATCTTGCTCCCCATCGACCAGGTCGGATGGGCGAGGGCAGCCTCGGGCGTGACCATCGCCAGGGCGGCCCTGCTCGCGCGCCGGAACGGGCCGCCCGAGGCGGTAATGATTAGCCTCGCGATCGGACGCGCGGGCGACGCGCCAAGACATTGCCAGACCGCGCTATGCTCGCTATCGGCCGGTCGGATTTCGACCCCCTGGTCGCGGGCCAGCGGCATCAGGAGTTCGCCGGCGCAAACGATGGTCTCTTTGTTTGCGAGGACCACGGTCTTCCCGGCCCGGATGGCGGCGAAGGTGGGATCGATCGCGGCATGACCCGACGTGGCAACGACCACGATGTCGGCGGCGGGATGCGTGGCGGCGGCCATGAGCCCAGCGGCGCCCGTCATCATCTCGCCGGGAAGGTCGTGCTCGCTGGCGAACGGGGCGTCCAGCGCGATCAAGCTCGGTTGAAACCGCCGTGCCTGCATCGCCAGAAGGCGCTCGTTCGCGCCGGCGGCGAGCGCCACCACT
>JACCYK010000446.1 GCA_013696525.1 Chloroflexia bacterium | reverse complement strand
GTGTAGAAAATCTCCTCGCTCAGCCGGCCAAAGATCTCGTAAGCAAGAAGATCGGCGCTCATCAAATCCGGCAACGGATGGTCGACCCAGAACCGCAACGTGACCGCGCCGCCGTCCAGCTCGGGATCGCCGATCAAGTGGGCGCCATTGATGTCGTGCATCAGATGCTCGACATCGATCGAGAACCGCAAATTCGCGTCCTCGTCGCTGGTCCAGGTCTCCCCGTACCGCTCGCGGAAGGTCTTTACCACATCTTCAACCATCGTCATCCGGTCCTCGCCTTCACGCGTGGCCGCGAATACGTTCTCCCGCTTGGCGCCCGGGCTTCTCGTATACTAGCGCCTGATCGGGCCGCCTGGTTTCATTGCCGCGAACGCGGACCGAGTTGAATCGAGCAGCAAACTCAACGACGATACGGATGATCCGATTCGTCACGATCACTAGTCGAGGAGACCCCGGTGCAGCGCATCTTTGACGTGATTCTTCGCCGGGAACGGGACGAGCCATTGATTCCGCATTGTCCCGACCACCATGTCGAGATGGTGCTCCGCGGCAAGCAGGGGCGCCCGACGCGGTTCTCGGACCAATCGGAGGAAGAATACACGCTGATCTACTACTGTCCGGTGGAAGGGTGTAACCAGACCGCCACCCTCCAGCGGCTCAACACGCAAATCCCGGTGCCAGGCGAGTCACCTCGCCGTCCCGACTTCGCCCGCCGGAACTCCTAACTCATCGTCAATGACCAGCCGCGATGTTTTCGCCTTGGTATGCCCCCTGGTAGCCCTGGCCAACGGCCCCGGTCAGCGAGAAGAAAACCAACTGCATCACCCGCGCGTTTCGCTGGACGCGGAACCCGTCTGGATTGTCCACGACGAGGAGGGAGGTCGAGCGGCCCCGGTACCCGGCATCCCAGACGGCGGTGTGAATTGACACGCCGCAGCGGCACAAACTCGATCGCGGCCGGCCCAACGCCATCAGGTCATAGGGCAGGTCCACGATCTCGTTGTAGATGATCTGATAGGGACCAGGCGCCAGGGTGACGAAGCCGTCGTCCTCAAACGGGATCGGCCGCGCCTCCGGCAGCACCCGCGCCGCGTCGTCCGCGCCCAGGATACCGCGCCGGTTGAGCCTACCCACCGCCTGCAACGTCAGATCAAACCCGTTTGGCTGGATCTGGGCCGCGAGGTCGAGCCAATCGCTGACGAGCGGCCGCTCACTCCGGATCAGTCGCTCCAGCTCGTCGCGTCCCAGCACCCCGGCCGCGGGCGCCCCAGACCGAGGTTGTTGCTCCGTTTCAGCCATTAACCTTCACCTTGGGCTCCGCTTGCCACGGGGTTGCGGCAGGCTGCTTCGATTCTAGCAGAGACATCAGCGGCGGCTACGAACCAGTTCGCACGACCTGCACCTCGTCGCCCACGACACGGACGCGAAACGTCTCGACCGGCACCACGACCGGGAACGAAACGGGCTGGCCGGTCCGGATCTCGAAGGCGCCGCCGTGCAGCGGGCATTCGATCTCGTCACCGGTGATCTCGCCATCCGAGAGGGAGGCTTCTTCATGCGTGCAAATGTCGCTGATCGCGTAGAACGCTCCGTCAAGATTAATGAGACAGACGGGCTCGTCCCCGACCTCGACATACATCATCTCGCCCGGTGCCAGCGTGGTCGTCCTCGCGACCGTGGCGAAGTCGTCCTCTGCCATTGCTCCTCGCTCAGTGTTACAGGCTGTCGTCCGCCGGCGCCACGCCATAGAGGCCGGCTTTGAGCACTTTCAAGCCCAGCAGGGCGCATTTCATCCGGGCCGGACCGATCGGGACGCCTAGCTCTTCGAGCAGATCCTCTTTGGCGAGCGTCTTGACCTCGGCCACCGGTTGACCCAGCACCATCTCGGTCAGCATCGAGGCCGCGGCCTGGCTGATCGCGCAGCCGCGGCCACTGAATTTGATGTCGGACACCACATCGTCCTGAACGCGAACATCGATCCTGATCTCGTCCCCACAAAGCGGATTAACATCCTGGTAGGAGTAATCGTGCGGGTCCAGGGTGCCCTTATTCCGCGGATGCTTGCTGTGGTCCATGATGAGCTCGCGGTACAGGCTGTCTCCCATCGTGACATTATTCCTCGCTCGACCACTTTAAAAGGGACTGTCCGCCGCGCGAACCGTCTACGCGAACACCTCGATCACGCGCTCGATCGCGCTCGCCAGCCGATCGACGTCGGTTTCGTCGTTGTAGACGGAGAAGCTGGCGCGGGTCGTTGCCACGAGATCAAGCTCGCGCATCAACGGCTGGCAACAGTGATGTCCAGCTCGGACCGCCACATTCTCCTCGGCCAGGATGCTTGCCACATCGTGCGGATGAACCTCGCCCACGGCGAATGAGATGACCCCGGCCCGCTCGTCAAGGTCATCGGGCCCGTAGAGTTGAATCCCCGGCAGGCGCTGGAGGCGATCCAGCGCGTAGTCCGTCAGGTCTCGCTCATGAGATCGCACCCGATCCATGCCAAGCTCGGTCAGGTAGTCAACCGCGACGCCGAGACCGATGGCTTCGCCGACAGCCGGTGTCCCCGCCTCGAACTTGGCGGGCAGCTCGGCCCAAGTCGTGCCATCGACCGTCACTCGCCGGATCATGCCGCCGCCGGTCAGGAACGGCGGCATCGCGTCCAGCCGATCGCGCTTGCCCCACAACACACCGGAGCCCATCGGCGCCAGCAGCTTATGTCCCGAGAGCGCGAAGAAGTCGCAGCCGATCGCGGCCACATCCACCGGCAGGTGCGGCGCGCTCTGCGCCCCGTCGATCAGGACCGTGGCCCCCGCCGCTTGCGCTCGCCGGGTCCAGCGGGCGACATCGACGATCGTGCCCAGGGCATTCGAGACATGCGGCATCGCGACCAGCTTCGGCTCGCGATCCAACAGCCGCCCCAAGTGATCTTCATCCAACCGGCCGCCGGCCGTCACCCGCGCGTAGGCAAGCTCAGCCCCTTGTGTCTCGGCCAGCACTTGCCACGGCACCAGGTTGGAATGATGGTCGAGCAGCGTGACCACCAGGAGGTCGCCAGCTTGGATGTGTTGCCGGCCCCAACTGTAGGCAACAAGATTGATCGCTTCGGTCGTATTCCGGACGAAGATACAGGTGTCGGGATCGGGCGCGTTGATGAACGCGGCGACTCGTTTCCTCGCCGTTTCGTACTCCGTCGTTGCCCGTTCCGAGAGGGCGTAGACGCCGCGGTGAATGTTCGCGTTGTCGTGACGGTAATAGTTGGCTTGAGCGTCGATCACCACGGCCGGTTTTTGCGAGCTGGCGGCACTGTCGAGATAGACCAGGCGCTGGCCGCGCTCGTTCGCTTGATTCAAGATCGGGAAATCGGCGCGGATGGCGTCGACCTGGAGCGGAGCGGGGCTGAGAAGCGGCGTCGCCATATCCATTCACCTTCGGCGAGGGCCGCGGCCGGAGCGCCTGACGCGCTCCGGCGCTTGCCTCGCCCCAGAGAAAAACCCGGAGGGCTAGATGCCGACCTTGCGGGCGATCGCGCTTTCGAGGAAGCCCTGGATCTCCTCGTCCGGGATCCGGTCGATCACCGGCCGGAAGAATCCTTCCACGATCAGTTTCTGCGCCTCGGACCGCTCGATGCCGCGAGCCTGGAGGTAAAACAGATGCTCCGCTTCGACCTGCGAGATGGTCGCGCCATGGGTGCAGCGGACATCGTTCGCCTTGATTTCCAGGTTCGGGATCGAGTCGGCCCGAGCGCCCCGGCTAAGCACCAGGTTGCGATTTTGCTGATACGCGTCGGTCTTTTGCGCTCCCTCGAATACCTTGATCAGGCCAGAGTAGACCGAGCGGGCGGTGCCCTTCAGCGCGCCCTTGAACTCGAGGTCGCTGGTGGCGTGCGGCGACTCGTGGAGCTGCCAGGTGTGATGATCGAAGAACTGATCGCCATCGCCAAAGTAGATGCCGAGCATCTCGGCCAGGCTGTTCTCGCCGCGCAAATGCGACCCGATCGAGCTCTTGCTGAACTTCGCGCCGAGCGTCACATGCAGCGAGTTCAGCGTCGCGTCCCGGCCGAGGATGGCGCGCTCGGTCATGATGTTCCAGGTGTGCCGGCCCCAGTCTTGGACTTGGACGTAGCGCAGCTTGGCGTCGTCGCGCAGGATCAGCTCGACCACGCCCGACGTGAACGCCTGGCGCTCTTGCGTCTCCGAGCTGTAGGAATCGACGACGAACGCCTCCGCCCCTTGTTCGATGACGGCCAAGGTGTGGGTGAAGAGGGCCGAGCCCGGCTCCGTCGCCTGGACGAACGACCGCAGCGGCAGCTCGACCCGCGCGTTCTTTGGCACATAGAGGAATATGCCGCCCTGCCAAAAGGCCGCGTGCAACGCTTCGAATTTGCCGAAATCGACCGGCACGGCTTCGGTCATGAAATAGTGGCGAAAGAGATCGCCGTGCTCCCGGACGGCGGTGTCGAGGTCACAGAAGATGACCCCTTGCGCGGCCAGCTCCGGGCTGGCTGAGAAGTCCGCGATCGTGGCATCCCGCTGGACGACGACGCCGGCGTTCGCGGCGCCGAGAGATCCATCCCCGGCCCCCGCCGCCGACCCCCCGTTGGCAGCCGCGAACGGCCGTAACACATCCAGTTTTAGGGTCCGGGTATCGGTCCGCCGCCACTCCTCGTCCGAGCGCTTCGGCGCCGGCAGTTGCTCGTAGATGTCCCAGGCCGCGAGCCGGGCCTCACGGACCCAGTCCGGCTCTTGCTTCCAATCTGATAGGGCTTCGACGGCCTCCCGGCTAAAGCCGGTCAGCGCCGCCTCTCTGGTTAATGTCGCGCTCATCGTCTCCTCATTCGTCGCTCGACCCCGCGGCCCCCAATCCTGGGGGAGTCCGCTCGTGTCCCCCAGGATTGGTGGTTAGGGGGCGTGGATTTCTAGCCGACCGAGCCTTCCATTTCGAGCTGGATGAGCCGGTTCAGCTCCACCGCGTATTCCAGCGGCAGCTCCTTGGCGATCGGCTCGATGAAGCCGTTGACGATCATGCTCATCGCTTCGTCTTGGCTCAGGCCGCGGCTCATCAGGTAGAAGATCTGCTCCTCCGCCACCTTCGAGACGGTCGCCTCGTGGCCGATCGAGACCTGCTCTTCCTCGATCTCGATGTACGGGTAGGTGTCGGTCTTGCTTGTCTCGTCGAGCAACAGCGCGTCACAGACGACGTTGCTGCGCACGTCCGAGGCGCCCTTGTAGACCTTGACCAGGCCCCGGTACGAGGACCGGCCATCGCCCTTGGAAATCGACTTCGAGATGATCTGGGAGGAGGTGTGCGGCGCCACATGCACCACCTTGCCGCCCGCATCCTGGTGCTGCCCATCGCTGGCAAACGCCACCGACAGGATCTCGCCACGGGCGCCCGGCTCCATCAGCCAGACCGCGGGGTACTTCATCGTCACCTTGGAGCCGAGGTTGCCATCGACCCACTCCATCGTCGCGTCCTTGTAGGCGGCGGCGCGCTTGGTGACGAGGTTGTAGACGTTCTTCGACCAGTTCTGGATCGTGGTGTAGCGGACGCGGGCGCCCTCCTGGACCACGATCTCGACGACCGCCGAGTGGAGGCTGTCGGTCGAGTAGGTCGGGGCCGTGCAGCCTTCGACGTAATGCACGTAGGAGCCTGGCGCGGCGATGATGAGCGTGCGCTCGAACTGGCCCATGTTCTCGGCGTTGATCCGGAAGTACGCCTGCAGCGGCACCTCGATGCGCACGTTCTCCGGCACGTAGACGAACGATCCGCCCGACCAGGTCGCCGAGTTGAGCGCGGCGAACTTGTTGTCGGCGTAGGGGATGATCGTGCCGAAATACTGCTTGACCAGGTCCGGGTACTCGCGAACTGCCGAATCCATGTCGAGAAAGATCACGCCCTGCGATTCAAGGTCTTCGCGCAGCGAGTGATAGATGACCTCGGATTCGTACTGGGCGCCGACGCCGGCCAAGAACTTGCGTTCTGCCTCCGGGATGCCGAGCTTCTCGAAGGTGTCCTTGATATAGGAGGGAACCTCATCCCACGTCTTGCCCATCGTCTCCGACGGCTTGATGTAGTAATAGATGTCGTCGAAGTCGATGTCCTTGATCGCGTCGCTGCCCCAGTTCGGCATCGGCCGCTTCTCGAAGTGGTCGAGCGACTTGAGGCGGTAGTCCCGCATCCACTCCGGCTCGTTCTTCATGTGCG
>JACCYK010000453.1 GCA_013696525.1 Chloroflexia bacterium | reverse complement strand
AGCGGACCCCGCGCGCGGGCGGCCAACGCCGCGACCCGCTCCCGCCCGAGGTCGCGGGCGCCGGGGGCGTGGTAGGCCAGGAGCCGGCCATCCCCGGCTTCGAGCGCCACCGCCCGGCCGGAGACTTCCGCCATCGCTCGCACCACATTCGCCACCGGCTCGCCGGAGATCGCCAGCTCCATCAACTGGCGGCCGACGTCACGGCCCCGGCGCTGCACGTCGCGCCGCCGTTCGGTGATCAGCCGGGCCGCGTCGCGCTCCAACGGCCCCAGTTCAGCCCCCGCCGGCAGCACCAACAGGGGCACCCCGGCCTCCTCGGCGGCAACCAGGCTGGCCGGCGTTATCGCGCCTTGGACCGCGATCGCGGCGACGGCAAAGGCGGCGAGCTGGCGCACCGCATCGTCCAGCGTCAGCCGTTCGTCAAGCTGCTCCAGCACCTGGACCGGCAACAGCACCAGCTCACCGCCGCTCAGATGCTCGAACGCCGGCGGGCTGGGCCGCAGCCGGGTTGCCCAGGTCACCTCCCGGCCCAGGCCGGCGGCCCCGGCCACGAGTTCGGTCCCGGCGGGTAGCGCCAGGGCGATGACGTCGGCGACGGTGATCATCGCTGGTAGCGTGGTTCGTGAAACTCGGATGAACGGTTCCTACATCGAAATATCGCGCTGGCCTCGCGCTGGAATGAATTCCGCGCTGAACACCGAAAAGTCCTTTCAGGACTGAGAACGTGCCGTTCGTGCGCGGAATCGCCGTAGTCGACCAGATTTAGCAACGATCGAACCCCGATCGACCAGCACGCCCCTATGGGGCCGATCGTGCTTAGTCCTGAAAGGACTTCGTGATGCTCAGCGCGGACTTCAGTCCAGCGCCTCACCAACGCGCGGTGTCGCCATGGAAACCAATCGCGACGAACCATTGCGATCAAAACGCATGTCGAGGGCCGCGCCACTTGTTGATCCTTTTGCGCCGGATGGACTCTCGCTACTCCCCGTAGCGGGCCTGCTCCCAGGGGCTGACGTGGCGCCGGTACTCGACCCACTCCGCCTGCTTGACCTGCACCAATTGGTCGCTCACGTAATCACCGAGCGCCGCCCGCACCACCTCGTCCTCGCGAAAGACGTGCAGGGCATCGCCCAGGGTCGATGGCAGACGGGTGACGCCCAATCGATGCAACTCGTCGTCGTCGTAGCGAACCAGGTTCTCGTCCAGCGGCGCCGGCGGCTCATCCCCGGTCCGCATCCCGTCGAGGGCGCAGGCCAGCGCCACCGCCAGCGCCAGGTAGGGGTTCGCCATGTTGTCGGGCGAGCGTAGCTCCAGCTCGACCCCGGCGTGGGCGGCGGCGGTCCAGGACGGGATGCGGATCAACGAATCCTGGGTCAGACGGGCCCAGGTCGCGTGCCGCGGCGCCCGGTGTCCCGCCGCCAGCCGCTTGTACGAGTTCACCGTCGGACAGACGACCAGGCACATCGCCGCCGCGTGGGCAAGCTGGCCGGCGATCGCCTGCCGCGCGATTGAGGAAATGTTGTCGCCGTCGCCCCGTAGGGCGTCTCCGCCATCGGCCAGCCGGGCCAGCCGCTGGAAGACGTGCATGCCGGAGCCCGGCGCCTGGGTCAGCGGTTTCGGCATGAAATTCGCCCGCAGGCCGTGTCGTTGCGCCACCGTCCGGATGACCTGCCGCACCGTCAGTACCTGATCGGCAATCCGCAGCGCCGGGGCCGGCAGCAGATCGAGCTCTTCCTGTCCCGGTCCGGTCTCGTGGTGGGCGCCGCCGACCGCCATCCCCATCAGTTGCAGGGTGACGATGGTGTCGTCCCGCGCCGCCGCGCTGACTTCCGGGCCGACGCCGTAATAGCCGACCGGGTCCGGCCGCGTGATGACCTCGGCCGGCGGCCGGTCGAAGAGATAGAACTCCAGCTCGATCGCCACCTGGTAGTCGTAGCCGGCGGCCCGCGCCTCGGCCAGCACCCGCTCCAGCACCGACCGCGGGTCGCCGGCAAAGGGTTGCCCATCGCGGCGTTGAACGGAGCAGGAGAGCTGGGCCCGGCGCGGCGATCGCCCTTGAGGGGCATCAGGCTGCTCGGGAAAGATCATCAGCGTGCCGGGGTCCGGCACCAGGTAGAGATCGAGCTCGACCTCGCGCTGGCCGCCCGTCACCGCCGAGCCGTCGAACCGGTAGCCGTGGGTCAGCACCACCGGCAGGAGATCGCTGGGGATCGTCATCGCCCGCGCCCCGCCGGCCAGGTCGCTGAACTGCAAATCGACCAGGCGGACGCCCGCGCTGGCGGTGCGCTCCCGCACGGCCTCGGCCAGCTCGGGATCGCGCTCGGTTGCCTGCTCAAGCGTCGCCGTCATCCGCCCCTGTCCTCGGCGAGCCGCCCCTTTGGGCGCGGCGTCCAACCGCCCGATGCGGTCAGCTTAGCGTGCCCGGCAGCGGCTGACAACGACCGCCCGGCCATCGACCGCGGCGCGGGGTGGAAAGGCGATGAGTCTCGGGCCACGCCCCCGGCACGGCACGTTTTCGCCACATGATACGATTGTCCTGACCAGCAACCGACCGTCGGCTACCATCGCTTGGACGTTTGACACCGGGCTGAACCTATTGAAAGCGTTGAACAGCGATGCCAACCGAAATCGCGGCGAGGATTACCATTGACCCCGAGGTCTTAGCCGGCAAGCCGGTCATCAAAGGCACGCGGATGCCGGTGGAGTTGATTCTCGCCAAGCTGGCAGCCGACCCCGACCTGGGCGAGTTTTTCCTTGACTATCCCGAATTGTCAGTCGACGACGTGAAGGCGGCCCTACGCTACGCCACCGTTGCCGTGCGGGAGAAAGCCGCCTCCGATCGCCAGCCAAGCCCTGTATGAGGTTTCTCCTCGATCAAAACGTCGAGGCCCGGATCGCCGTCTTTCTCAATCAACCACGGCCACGACAGCTCCCGGATTGGGCGTGACTATCCACCCGGACTCCCTGATCGGGAAGTCTTGGACATCGCCCATCGCGAGCAACGCATCCTCATCACCAATGACAAGGATTTCGGTGATCTCATCTTCCAGCGCGAGCTTCCTCACACCGGGATCATCCTGCTCCGTCTTCCGTTGGACTCGACTGCCCAACAAAAAATCGCGGCGCTTGAGCGGCTGTTCGCCACGCATCAGGATCAACTCTTCCGCTATGTGGTGGTCACGCCCCGCGGGGTGAGGGTGCGCTGATCACGCTGGCGGCGTCCCTCCTCCTTCCAGCATGTTGCACAAAAATCTCGCCTGGTTTGGGCGCGGTGCCCAAAGTCACCGCGCCTGATTCTTGGCGGTGGATACCTTCGTCCTTGGCCCGGCCGCCGCTAAACTAGAAACCTCCACACTGACGTGGTCCGTTCTGTTTGCGATCGCCGGTCGCCTGGCCTCGCCAGCGAGACGCATAGCTCGATCTCTTACTCGCGCTTTGGCGCTTTGCCACGAGTGGACCGGCGCGGATAGCACGAGGTCCCACCGACCTTCCCGCCGCGCCCGACCAGACCAGCAGAAAGGACCGGCCCGATGGCGGATATGCTCACCCGCGGCGGCGTTCACGCTCCGCTGTATGACCCGTCCTTTGAGCGCGACTCCTGCGGCGTCGGCCTGGTGGTGGATATCCACGGCCGGGCCTCGCGGGAGATCATCGACCGCGCCCTGGCGGGCGTCGTCAACCTCACACACCGGGGCGGCGTCGGCGCCGATGTCCGGACCGGGGACGGCGCCGGCCTCCTTACCCAGATCCCGCATTGTCTCTTCGCCCGCGAACTGCAACGGCTCGGCCAGACGGCCCCGGCGCCGGGGCACCTCGGCGTGGCCATGATCTTCCTTCCCACCGCCGAGGACGCCGCCGGGCAGTGCCGGCGGCTGTTCGCCGGCGCGGTGGCCGATCACGGCCTCGAGCCGCTGGGCTGGCGGCCGGTGCCGGTCAACCCGGAGGTGCTCGGCCCGACCGCCCTGGCGACGCTGCCCCGGATCGAGCAGTTCCTGATCGGCCGGCCGGCGGGACAGGACGAGGAGTCGTTCGAGCGTCAGCTCCTGCTCGTCCGGAAGGCGGCGGAACGCGCCGCGAGCGCGGCCGCTGCCGATGACTTCTTCGTCGTCTCCTGTTCCGCCCGGACCATCATCTATAAGGGCTACTGCCTGCCGGTCGATCTCCCGGCCTTCTATGCCGATCTCGGCGACCCGGTGTACGCCAGCGCCATCGCCCTCTTCCACCAGCGCTATTCGACCAACACCTTCCCTTCCTGGGCGATGGCCCAGCCGTTTCGATTCCTGGCCCACAACGGCGAGATCAACACGGTCCAGGGGAACCGGGGCTGGATGGAAGCCCGCGCCGCCGACCTCGCGTTTGCCGATGGCACCCCCGTCGATGCCCTGCAACCGGTGGTCAGCCTGACCGGCAGCGATTCGCTCAGCCTCGACAATGTGCTGGAGTTGCTCTATCACGGCGGCCGCTCGTTGCCCCACGCCCTGATGATGCTGGTGCCCGAGCCGTGGGAGCAGCTGGCGGCGCCGGAGGAGATCCCGGCCGCGGTCCGCGCCTTTTACGATTTCCACGCCGGGCTGATCGAGCAGTGGGACGGCCCGGCCGCGCTCGGCTTTAGCGACGGCATCCTGGCCGGGGCCACGCTCGACCGCAACGGCCTGCGCCCCTTGCGCTACGCGATCACCGCCGCCGGCCTGTTCGTGGCCGGTTCCGAGGCCGGCACCATCATCATCGACCAGGACACCGTGATCGAAAAAGGCCGGCTCGGTCCCGGCCAGATGATCGTGGTCGACACCCGCCGCGGCCTGGTCCTCCGAAACGACGAATTGAAGGCCGACGTCGCGGCTCAAGCCCCCTACGGCGACTGGCTGGGGCGGGGCCGCATCCACCTTGACTTGGCGCCGGAGCTGGCCGCGGTAGCGCCCCTGCCGGAGCCGGGTGCCGCGCCGGCGCGGCCGAAGCCGGATCTCGACCTGGTCGCCCGGCAACGCGCCTTTGGCTATTCGGCCGAAGATACCCGGCTCGTCATCATGCCGATGGCCGGCGAGGCGAAGGAGCCGACCTGGTCGATGGGCGACGACGCCCCGCTGGCGGTCCTGTCGGACCAGCCGCGCCCGCTACATGCCTATTTCCGGCAGCGTTTCGCCCAGGTGACGAACCCGGCCATCGACTCGCTGCGCGAGCGCAAGGTGATGGCCCTGGACAGCTTTGTCGGGCCGCGCGGCAATCTCCTCGTCGAGGACGCCGGTCAGGCCCGCCTCCTCCACCTGCCGAGCATCGTCCTGGCCGAGGCCCAGCTCGACGCCATCCGCGCCCTCGATCCTTCACGGTTGCGATCGGCGACGGTCTCGATCCTCTTCCCAGTCCCGGCCGGGGACGATGGCGGAACCGCGCTGCTCGCGGCCCTCGACCGGGTCGTCGCCGAATCAACGGCAGCGGTCCGGGACGGCGCCGGGATCATCATCTTGAGCGATCGCGGCGTGGACGCGGCCACCACGGCGCTCCCCATGCTGCTGGCCATCGGCGCCGTCCACCACGACTTGATCCAGGGCGGCATCCGCACCAAGGCCGACCTCATCGCCGAAACCGGCGATGTCTGCGATGTCCACGCCCTGGCCTGCCTCACCGGTTACGGCGCCTCGGCGGTGCTCCCCTACCTGGCGCTGCGAGCCGCCGCCGCCCTGTACGGCACCCGCGGCCACGAGGGGCTCTCCGTCGCCGATCTCAAGCAAAACTACCTCTCGATGTTGGAAAAGGGTTTTCTCAAGATCGCTTCGAAAATGGGGATTTCGACCGCGATGGGCTATCGCGGGGCGCAAATCTTCGAGACGATCGGGGTCGCCCCGGCCGTGATCGACCGCTGTTTCACCGGCACCCCGGCCCGCCTCGGTGGCATCGGGTTCACCGAGATCCAGGCCGACTTGCTGCGTCGCCACCACGATGCGTATGGCGAGGCGGCGCCGAAGCTGCCCGACCTCGGCTTCGTCCGCTATCGGAAGGAGGGCGAGCCGCACGCCTTCGAGCCGCCGCTGGTGAAGGCGTTGCAAGCGGCGGTCAACAGCGACGATCCAGCGGCTTACCAGGCGTACCGGGACCATGTCGCCGCCCATGCCCCGACCGCGATCCGCGATTTGATGACGATCAAGCCGCTCGGCGCCCCGGTCCCGCTCGCCGAGGTCGAGCCGGTGGAGGCGATCATCGCCCGCTTCGTCGTCACCGCGATGTCGCTGGGAGCGCTGAGCCCCGAGGCGTATCGGACGCTGGCGATCGCGATGAACCGGATCGGCGGCCGCTCGAACTCCGGCGAGGGCGGCGAGGACCCGGAATGGTACGCCGAGCCGGGCCCGGACGTGCCGCACTCGAAGGTGAAGCAGGTCGCTTCCGGCCGCTTCGGCGTCACCGCCAAGTACCTGGCGATGGCCGAGGAGCTGGAGATCAAGATTTCGCAAGGCAGCAAGCCGGGCGAGGGCGGCCAGCTCCCCTCGCACAAGGTGACCCCCTTCATCGCCCGGCTGCGGCACGCGGTGCCGGGGCTGTCGCTCATTTCGCCGCCGCCGCATCACGACATCTACTCGATCGAGGACTTGGCCCAACTTATCTACGACCTGCGCCAGATTAATCCGCGGGCCAAGATCGGGGTCAAGCTCGTCTCCGAGGCGGGCGTCGGCACCGTCGCCGCCGGCGTCGCCAAGGCCCGCGCCGACTACATTTTGATCAGCGGCCACTCGGGGGGCACCGGCGCCTCGCCCCTGGCCTCGATCAAGCATGCCGGCAGCCCCTGGGAGCTGGGCCTGGCCGAGACCCAGCAGACGCTGGTGATGAACGGGCTCCGCTCCCGGGTCCGCCTCCGCACCGACGGCGGGATCAAGACGGCGGAGGATGTGATCATCGCCGCCATGTTGGGGGCCGAGGAGTTCGGCTTCGGCACCTCGGTCCTGGTCGCCATCGGCTGCGACATGGCCCGCCAGTGCCACCTCAACTCCTGCCCAACCGGCATTGCCACCCAACGCGAGGATCTGCGGGCCAAGTACACCGGCACCCCGGAGCAGGTCATCAGCTACTTCCTGCACCTGGCCGGCGCGGTGCGTGAGACCCTAGCCGGGCTCGGCGCCCGCTCGCTGACCGAGCTTGTCGGCCGCTCCGATCTACTGGGCCGAAAAGCGGTCCCCGGCCGGGCGGCGCTGCTGGACCTCTCCGCCCTCTTCGCCGAACCGCCGGCTGACGGGCAACGGCGCAAGTCGGTTGACCTGCCACCGGCGGCCGCCACGCTCGACGATCACATGTTGCGAGTCGTCGGCCCCGCCCTGGAGGCGGGCCGCTCGGTCAGCGTCGCCGAGGAGATCCGGACCGAGCACCGGACCGTCGGCGCCAAGCTGGCGAACGTCATCACCCTGCATCGGGGCGGCGGGTGCCCCGGCGGGGCGATCGCCCCCGGCCGGATCACCTGCCAGTTCACCGGCAGCGCCGGCCAGAGCTTCGGCGCCTTCACCGT
>JACCYK010000417.1 GCA_013696525.1 Chloroflexia bacterium | reverse complement strand
TCGGTCAGGAGCGGGTCGGCGTCCAGGGTGCTCGTCATCGTCCCCACAACGAGCCGGCGGGCCAGCAAGGCGCGCACCGCCGGGAGGAAGGCGTGCGCGAGGCGGGATCGATTCGCCAGGACCGTGTCATGCTCGGTGACAGGATCGACCGGGGCAAACAGCAGATCGAAGGCGTTCGACTCCGGGAAGAAACCAGCCAAGTGCTTGGTGAAAAACTCCTTGGCCGGGACCTGGATCGCCGCCAACAGCGGGTCCAGTACGGCCCGTTGCGCCTCGTGGCGCGTCAGCAGGTCCGCTTTCGTCTGGTCGAGCAGCACGCCCCGGTAGGTGAGCCGTTGCGTTTGCGTGACCGGATCGTAGCTGGCGGCATCGAGCCGGATCGCCGTCGTCTGAGCGAAGTCCGCCGGTTTCAGCGCGGCCTCCGGCGCCACGCCGTCCTGTTTGGCGACGTACTCCTCGGTGCCGGTCCACATGCGCAGGAAGGTCTCGACGACGTCCGGCGCCACCAGCAACGAGAGCGCTTGCCGCAACACGTCATCGGTGATGGTTTCGGCGTCGCTCGGCACGGCGTGGGCCGCGTCGATCTGGCGCAGGCCGGCGGCCAGCGTTTGGACCAGGCCGAGCAGCACCGCCGGATCGTTTCGGTAGGGGCCGGCGGGATCGAACCGGTGCCGCAACAAGTAGTCGAGATCGGCCAAGGCGAACCCGCTCGCCTGCACCGCATCGACCATGTCGACGAAGGCGATCGTGTGCCGCCACGGATGATCGTCCGTGAGGGTGGCCAGGGGCGCCGGTGCCAGCGGCGTGAAGGGATCAAGGCCGGAAAGGGACTTGAGGGTCAGCAACTCGGCGACGGTGAGCCCGAGCCCACGCGCCAACAGCCCATGACGATAGAGCAACGCGACTGCATCCTGGGTCAAGCCGGCGGCAGGAACGGTGACGGTGCCATCGCTCGCCACGACCGCGTCGAGGGCCTGTCCGGCATCGCGCACGATGAGATCGATTTCAGCCGTCGTCAGCTGCAGCGCGTCGTGCAGCGTCGGCAGATGATCCCGCAGGAGGATGCTGGAATCGGCGAGATAGTCTCCCAACGGGTGATCGAACGCCGCGTCGTCGGTGAGGACGTTGCGGGTGAGAAACAATTGGCCGTAGAGCGGTTGCCGTCCCGTGGTGGGTAGTCGCGACCACAGCGTCAACAGCTTCAGGCGCGCGTCATCGCCCACCGCGACGCGTCCCGCCAACGACTTTAGATGGCTCAGGTAGACGAGGGCGGTCTCCATCGCGGCGCCCAGATTGTCGGCGGTCAGCGGCTGCCCGTCGGTGGCCAGGAAGACGCGCAAGGCCCGGTCGGTTTCCGTGATCGACCAGCCCAGCGCCCGCCAGAGCCGCACGAAGACGTTCAGCGTGTGGAAGACCCAAGCACTGGCGGCGGGGTCGTCGCCCCCGGCGAACCGGAGCCGAGTCTCGTCAAAACTGCATCCCGGGTGTGAATCCAGGATCAGCGCCGGGTTGAACGCGCCTTCGGTCCAGCGATCGTCAAGCCACTGCCGCGCGTTGAAGGTCGCCGGCGGGTAGCGGTTGGTGGCGGCGTCGAGACGGGCTTCAAACGTCGTTGTTTCCGACGGGTTGAGGCCGCCAGTCTTGTACCGGATGACGTCGTCGAGGGCCAGTCCAAGCGTGCGCAAGGTGACCAAAGCGTCCAGACCGGGGTTGATGAACCAGGTCGCGATGAGGTCGGCGAGCTCCTGATAGCTGACGCTGAGCCGGTTGGCGATCGTCTTGGCGGAGGCTCGCAAGGCGGTGAGCGCCGTTGCCTCGTCCGGGTAGCCATAGAGGTCGAACCACGTCGCCAACGGCGTTCGGTTCGTGAGGAGGTCGCCGGTGGCCGGCGTGACGCCGAGTGACTCGCGGAAAATGTCGAACCAGCCGTAGCCGTCCGCCGCCGGGGCGGCGCCGAAGAGCTCGTCACTTGGCCGGAAGAGCGTCATCGCCCGCCAGAGGGGCGTGTCGAAGTGGACGAACATCCGGCGCACGGTCTCCAGCCACAGATCGAACGGCAACGCCAGCGGGTACCGCGCCTCCTGGAGCTTGGTATAGGCGAGGGGCTCGACATGTTGCGGCTCGGCGAGCAGCTCGGGAGACGTCACCTCGCCAGTATCGTGGGCGGCGGCAGCGCCGAGCGCGCCATGGGCGACGTGATACTCCTGAATCTCGTTCACGACGTCGATGTACGGCAAGGCGGTAAGGGTGTTCTCGCAGCTCAAGGCGAGATGGGGCAGGTCCGGCCGGCGATCCTCGGTGAGGACATCAAATGGTTTGCGCTCGGGGTCGGGGACGGGACGATCGGGGTGGTTTGCCTGCCACGTCTCCTCGAACGCGGTCCGCTGTTCCGGGGTCTCATATGGGTATGGTGTGTCGCCATGCTTGTCTCGCCAATCCTGGAGGAACCGCTGCCAGGTGGCGTCGTCGGGCTCCAGGAACTTCAGCAGATCGACGAAATAGGCCGCCGGGCTGAAGACCGACCGGCAATGCTCGCAGTCGCAAAAATCGAGATTGCCAAAGAGTTGCGTGAGCGTGGGAAAGGTCGCCAGTAGAGTGCCGCGCGCCGAATCGCGATGGTCGGGGATCGCGGCGACGACCGGCGCGGTGGACAGGTGCTGCGCGATGGGGAAGATGTTGCGGACGACGGCGGTGATCTGCTCCGCCTTGCGATAGACGAGGTCCGCGATCTGAGGCGAGGCGAACGACGTGCCATAGCGGGCGAGAAACTCGGCGTGGGGAATCGCCACGATGTCGGCGGCCGCGGTGAACTTGAGATCCGCGAGCGTCTTCAGCGCCTCGTTGCTGGGGCTGAGCTGGGCGAGGCGCTGCATCGCCTTGATATCGTCGCCCGCCGTGTCGAGCTCCGCTTCCGTTAGGCCCGCTTCCAGCAGCTCGACCCGCCGGCTGCTGACGAACGATTCATATGACTGTCGTCCCAACCGGAAATCGAAGCGGTCGGCCACCTTCAGCACTTTGGCGGTCCGGGCGGGATCCAGGACGCCGGGCACGATGAGCTGGCTGGCGACATCGTCATCGACCAGCATCTGCCCGAGGACCGCCGTCGGGTAGGCGACGGTTACCTTGCGTGCCAGGTCCGCGGCATAGGCATCACGCCGGACCGCCGCCTCCCCCGCGTACGTGGCGGGAATGACCGAATTCAGGTCCTCGCCGGCGATCGCGTCCAGTTGCGCGCGCCATGTCCCTGCCTTATAGAACCCGGTGTCCACCAATTGCGAGAGGTCGTCCGGGGTGGCCATCGGCACCGGCAAGGACTCGATGAGCTTGGCATTGCTCAGCGTCAGGTACGCCAGTTTGCCCTGGGTTTGCACCGCCTGGACTTCGGCGGCCGAGAACCCCGCGTCGCTGGCCTTCTGAAAGAGATCGGCGTTCGAGCCAGTGTGCTGGGCGAAGATGCCAGCAAAGGCCGCTTGCTTTTCCGCCGACAGGGGGGAGATGCGCAGCATGGCGTTCGGGGTGGCGAGGGTGCCCTGGGGGGCGGTCTCGAGGAACCGGGCGTTGGCGAAGGCGGTGAAGTCCGCCACTGTTCCTTTGATTTCGTCCGGCGTCATCGCGACGATGTTTCGCTCGGCGGCGATCGTCAGGCTTTTCTCGACCGCCTCCGGCTTGACGAGCGCGAGTTGGCCCGGGTCAGTCGGCAGGCCGACCCGGGCCAACCCATACAGGGCGGCCGCGCCCATCGCGGCCAGCCGTGGATTGGTCTCGGCCTCTCCCGCCAACTGCTGCGCGGTGGCGTTGAGCCCGATCAAGCGGGCATCCCACTTCGATTCCTGATGCAGGTAGGTGATGTCCTGCCGGAAATCCGCTCGCTTCGTATCGCGCGTCTCACGCGCGTTCTTGAGATTGGCGATGTCGCCGCCAACGAGCGGCTCGATGGTCGTCGTCAACCGCTCATACTCGGAGTTGGCGAGCGGCGCTAGGGAGTCGGCGGGGGCGATCAGGTTCATCACCTCGTGCTTGGCCGCCCCAAACTTGGTCGCGGAGAGGGGCTTCTCCTCACCGAGCTTATCGATGAATCGCACTTCGAGGTTATTCGAGCCCGCCGCACCGTCGTACGGCAGGGCATAGAAGC
>JACCYK010000416.1 GCA_013696525.1 Chloroflexia bacterium | reverse complement strand
GGCCGTGACCGGGCTGGCGATCTGGGCCTGGCTGCCGGCGGCGGCGGCGCCGCCGATCCGGCCAGCCACGGTCGAAGCCTGGCCGGCCTCGTTGGAAAGCGCCTCGCCAATCGCGGCGGCCGAGGCGGCGGCCTGGCTGCCCGAGGCGCGATTGTTGCACGCCTCGTTGCAGATCGACTGGCCGTGGCAAGCGCCGCCGGCTGGCGAAACGGAGCCGCTGGCGACGACGGGGTGGGTCAATTATGTCTTTGCCGCCCCCTGGACCGGGCCGGCCGCGCCCCCGGGCGGCGCCACCCTCTCGGTGCTGGTCGAACGGCTCTCGAGCGAGGTGGTTTTTCAGTCGACGATCGCCTGGGAAACCATGCCGGCCCTACCCCCGTTTCCCACCGAGACCGCGGTGACCTCGCTCCAGGCGGTGATGGCGGCCGAGGCCGCGGCCGGCGCCGAATTTCGCCACGCCTGCCCCATCTACCGGCACCTGACCCGTGTGTCGCTGCTTACTCCGCCAATCGAGCCGCCCCGCTGGCTCGTCGCCTACGAGGATACCCGTCAGCGCGACCGGCACGGCCTGACCGTCACGATCGACGCGGCCACGGGTGAGCCACTGGCGCTCGGCGGCAACGCCCCGGACTGTGAGCCCGCGGACGCGCCATAGCTTGACATTCGCCCTAAAGCCCGTAGGATAACCATGTGCCAATATGTCAAGGGACGCACGTTGCCCTTGCCATAGACAAATGAGTGACACCGGCCAGGTGTGCAGCGGATCGTGACGTGTAGGGCGAGCGCGATCCGACTATGAGTTGGTGCCACATCTCGATAGGGGAGGTCACCCGTGGGAAGGGTCGGCATGACGCGCCGCGGCGCGTGTATGCATGCGCTCGTTTTCGTTCTGCTGTGGTCGGTTTTGCCGGGAACGGTTCCGGACGCCGCGGCGCAGGGGATGGGCACCCGGGTGCCCATCCTGACGTATCATCAGGTTGATTACTCGGGGAGTGCCTATTCAATCACGCCGGAACAACTTGACGCGCAGTGTCGCTGGCTGCTCGAGAACGGCTACACCGCGATCACGCTCGGGCAGTTCTGGGACGCCGCGATGGGCCTCGGCGCATTACCGCCGAACCCGGTCGTCCTGACCAATGATGACGGCTGGGGCAGCGCCTTGACGTTCGCCGACATCCTCGGCCGTTACGGCATGGCCGGTACCTATTTCATCAACAACGTCTCGCCGCTGACGGCGGACCAGATCGTGTCGCTGGCGCAACGCGGCGCGGTCGAGGCCCACACCGTCACCCATGCCGCGCTGGTGGGAATGGACTACGACGCCCAGTTCACCGAGATCGCCGAGAACAAGACCTACCTCGAACAGATCACGGGGCAGCCGGTTCGCTTCCTCGCCTGGCCCTTTGGCGCGTGCGATGCCAACGCCATTCAAGCCGCCGCCGCCGCCGGGATCGTCGCCGCCTTCGGTCTCGGCGGCACCGCCGCCAACACCGGGGCCATCGATCCGTACAACATCCCCCGGCTCATGATGGGGATCGAGACCGACCTCGCCATGTTCGCCTCGATGGTGACGATTTGGTGAGTTGTGTTCGACCCCTCGCCCCCAATCCCGCTGGAATGATCCGTCGAGTTCCCACGGGATTGGGGGCGACGGAGTCGATTGGGAACGCGCGACGAGGAGGGCCAATTGGGCGCGACGACGATTCCGGTGCCGACGGGGCAGCCGAGCTTCCTCGATGCGCCTCGCTGCAAAGACCTGGCCACGCTGGAGGCGGATATCGCGATCATCGGGGTGCCGGACGGCGTGCCCTACGCGATGGCGGACACGACCTCGCTGTCCCATGACGCGCCGCGGACCATCCGCGAGCAGTCGATGCGAATGGTCGGGTTCCTGAGCCATTACGATTTCGACATCGGCGGCCCAGTGCTGGGCGCCAACCCGCCCCGGATCGTCGATTGCGGCGATGTCGCGATGGAGCCAGGCCAGTTCGCCGCCAACAGCCAGGCCACGACCGGGGTCATCGCCGCCGTCCTGGACCGGGGAGCGATCCCGATCGTCTTCGGCGGCGATGACTCGGTGCCAATCCCGACCC
>JACCYK010000415.1 GCA_013696525.1 Chloroflexia bacterium | reverse complement strand
GCGCCAGGTTGTAAAGATCGGGGACATGCCAGATGATAAAGGTGAATCCGGACAAGACGAGGGCGACGACCGGCCGGGTGAGGACGTAGCCGGCCCGCTCCACCCCGCGCCAGCGCAACAACGGGCGGAGCAGCCAGCCCGGCGTGCCATAGATTAGCAATGGCGGCACCACCAGGGTCAGGATCACGTGCTGTGCCATATGGGCGGTCAGTAACAGCCCGGCCCAGTCTTCGAGCGGCGGCCCCCAAGCGACCGCCAGGGCGACACACCCCGCCAGGAACGAGATTCGGTGACCGGTCGAGATTGGCCGCTGCTCGGCCCCGGGAGAGTTCCGGTTCAGCGGCCCAACCGCCCAGATGTACCAGGCGGCAAGGGCAAAGACGCCCACGACGACCGAAGCATCGAAGATCCAGGTGGTCCAAAACGGGCCGCTAAGCAGCCAGGGATCGCCGTGCATCGGCGGCAGCCCGGCGCGGTAGGTCAAGGACGCGATCGAGTTCATGTCACTCATTCCGGGCAGATGCTCGATGATCGAATCGACCCACGCAATCCCGGACCATGATCCGGAGTCTAATCCGAAGCATACCGGAATTAACCACCAGCGGTTGGGCGCGACATCACCGTGTCAGGCTGCCGCGATCACTCCGTACAATTGAGCATCAGGTCGGTGGAACGAACGGAGGCACGGACGGTAGGCGCGATTGTTCTTGCTGCCACGCCAGGCGCTGCTACCACGACGATCGCACGTTCACCAACACATTGCCCCACTCCAGATGGTACGATCTCGCCGGCACGGCCTCGCGGCCGGCGTTTCCGCGCAAAGGACTCCGGGCTATGACCATCACCACCCGCATCATGACCGTCGAAGAACTTGAGCAGGCTCATGTGCCGGACGGGTTATGGGAGGTGATCGATGGCGAGCTGGTCGAAGTGACTGGCGCTGGCGGCGAGCATACGACGGTAGCACTCACGATCATCCTCCGCCTCGGGAACTTTGTCACGCCCCGGCGGCTTGGGACGGTCCTACTGCCTGATTCCGGTATCGTGCTGGGGGAGGCACCGCTCGTCATGCGACTGCCGGATACCGGCTTCATTCGCGCCGACCGGCTGCCCCTGGACTAGATTCCTCCCGGATACATCCGGCTCGTCCCCGACCTGGTGGTCGAGGTGCGCTCACCGGGGGATTCCTGGCGGGAGGTGATGGCGAAAGGGATGATGTGGCTGGGGGCCGGGGCGGCGTTCGTGTGGCTGGTTGATCCGATCATGGCCACGGTGACGGAGCTTGACCGGGGACGGGAGCGGCGCGAGCTGAGCGCCGAGCACACCCTCGATGGCGGCGATGTGCTGCCTGGCTTCCAACTGCCGGTGCGCGACATCTTCGCGGTCTAGCGTGAAATTAGAGGTCCTGCCAGGGCATCGCCCCTCAATGGTAGGGGCGATGCTAATGGCTGTGCCCATGATGACCGGAGGCGCCGGCCAGGTCCGGGAGGCGACCGGGGACTTGGCAGGCGCAGTCGTCCGGGGCGTCGAGGGAGCAGCCGCGGAAGGGGTTGCTGCCGTTGTGGGGCGCTTCCGGTTGGAGGGTGGCGTGGGCGATGCCGAATTGGTCGCGCAGCGCCGCGGTGAGTCGTGGCAGGGTGGTTCCCCAATCCTGGCCGGGGTCGACTTCGACGTGGCCGCTCATCGCCACCAAGCCCGAGGTGACGGTCCAGATGTGCAGGTCATGGACGCCGCGGACGCCCGGTGTCGCCGCCAGCGCGGCGCGGACGGCATCAGGATCAATGTGCTTCGGGGTCGATTCGAGGAGGACGTCAACCGCTTCCTTGAGCAGCCGCCAGGAGCTGAACAAGATGAGACCGCCGATGCCGGCGGAGAGGATCGGGTCGGCCAGATACCAGCCGGTGCCCAGCATCACCAGCGCCGCCGCGATGGCGCCGGCCGAGCCGAGCATGTCGCCGATGACGTGGAGGAACGCGCCGCGGGTGTTGAGGTTGTGCTGATGGCCGCCGCCGCGCATCAAGACCCAGGCGCTGGCGGCGTTGGCGGCCAGGCCGGCCACGGCCACCGCCAGCATCGGCCCGCTCTCGACTTCCGGCGGGGCGCCGAGGCGCTGAAACGCCTCCCAGAAGATGTAGATCGAGACCGCCACCAGGGTCGCCGCGTTCACCAGCGCCGCCAGGATTTCGGCCCGGTAGAAGCCGAACGAGCGAACCGGGGTAGCCGGCCGGTTCGCCAGCCAGATGGCGAAGAGGGCCAGCGCCAGCGCCGCCACGTCGGTCAGCATGTGCCCGGCGTCGGCGAGCAGGGCCAGCGAATTGGTGATCAGGCCGCCGATGACCTCGACCACGAGGAAGGTGGCGGTAATCACCAGGGCAATCACCAGCGGCCGGCGATTCACCCGGCCGGACGGCTGATCGGACCGCGGAGCTTCGTGGTCGTGCGGTTGGCCGGTGGTCATCCAACTCCCTCCGCCCGGCGCCGCACATGGTCGAGCGCCTCGCCATACAGCCGGCCGACGTGCTGGTCGTCAAGGGTGTAATACACTCGGCGGCCGGCTCGCCGGCCCTGGACCAGGCCCAGCGATCGGAGGAGCCGAAGCTGATGAGAGACGGCTGATTCCGTTTGCCGGATGGTGGCCGCGAGGTCGCAGACGCACAGCTCGCGGTGGGAAAGCGCGGCGACGATGCGAAGGCGGGTAGGATCGCCAAGAGCGGCGAAGATCCCGGCTAGGTCGCCCAGCAGCTCGCTAGCCGGCACCGTGGCCCTCGCCGCGCGAACGGCGCCGACGTCGACAATCCGGTCATCACACGAGCCATCGAGCGAGTCCATGAGTTGGTCGATCTTGCGGGGCCGGGCCATGGTCGTGATCCTTGCTTGACGGTCTCTCAGAGTCTGAATAACAATTCAATAGTACCATGGCCGCCGGCAGGGCGAGCCGGTGTCGCGCCGGCAATCATGCTCGGCCGCCGCGTCTCGCTCCGCGATGCAGGTGACGCCGTGAGCCGCGACGGTATCGTCTTGCTCCCGGCAATCCCGGAAGACGCCATGGCAACGTCCGTTCCCTGCCGGTGCGGCAACGGCCATGGCATGTCCGCGCTCGCCGCGGCATCGGGTCACGAATGCGAGTCACGGTTGCCGGAACGGCGGAGGAGCACACGATGGTCAGCGCGCGTTCGTCGCCAGGCGGCCCGGAACGCGAGTCGCAACGGCAGCTCGTCATCTTTCTCGTGGCCGTGATCGTCTTCGTCGCGCTCGGCGTGTTGGCCGGCGCTCTTACCGGATCGGAACCGTCAGCTCCGGCGCGGCCGGCAACGCCGACTTCCACTGTCCAAGAGCAGGCACCGTGACGGGTGACGATGCTCGTCCGCCGCGTCAACCAACCGCGTTCGCGTTCCGACGGAAGTCGAGCGTCCACGTATGGTAGTCCAGCCTGATTGTCCCGGAAGAACCGCGCGAGCCACACCGCGCGTTGTATGCTGTAGACCACTGCCGGTGTGTGAAGCTGGCATGAGGTCGAACAGGTTTTCGGGACAGGAACGAATACCGTGGACCGGTTGATCGGACAGGTGAACCAAGGCGCGACGGCGAGAAGCTGGCGGCGGCGGTCGCTCGCGCTTGTGCTGCTGATCGCCATCTGCTCTGGTCATTGGGCGAGCTTTTTCTCGGAAGCGCCGGCTAGCCCCGCCGTCACCCGCGCGTTCGAGAGCCGGGAGCCGGGAAATGGCCTTGGCCACGAGCTCGCGTGCGTGATTGATAGTGCGAGTCTCGCGACGGATCGAAGCCGCTTCGACGTCGAGGTCATCGTTCCTGCTGATGCCGGCGGTGCTCGACTCGCCCCCACATTCGCGCGGTCGTGCGATCACTCCATCGAAACCCTGGCCCTGACGCCAGGTGCCAGACGCGCCGTCCTTCAGGTTTTCCTCATCTGATCGGTCCATCGCGTTTTCAAGCTGGCGGTTCCGTTGCCGCCAGCGCGTTGCTCCATGTCCCTGGTGGTTTGGGAGGTGGAGCCGCGGGAAGATGGTTGGATACGACAGAAAAGGGGAAAACAATGCGAATCTCAGGCCGGCCTAGGCATTGGGCTCGGCATGTAAGGCGAGTGGTTGCTCTGCTGAGCCTGGCGCTCCTCGTGGCGCTGGGTCTCCCGGTGGCCGCCAACGCGAATCCCGTTGATCCGGACTGGGCGCCGCCGCCCACCGTCTATATTCCCGAAACCGGTCAAACTGTCGACCGGCTCATTCTCGATTTGTGGCGGGGAAGTGGTGGCGCCGCCACCTTCGGCTACCCAATCACCCCCGAGCTGCCGGGGTCTGCCGGCCAAGTCGTGCAGTACTACGAGTACGCGCGGTTCGAGTACTGGCCAGAGGGGAACGAGGCGGGAAATTTTGTCACGCTCGGCGTGATCGGGTATGAAATCGCTCCGCTGCAGCTACCCCGGCGGTTCGGGCCCCAGGAGACGGCGGGAGGGCGGGACCGGACGGCCTTGGCCCGCGCTTGGCTGCCCCTCGACCAGGCCGCGGCTGATATCAGGCTCGGGGACGAGCCTTCGTACCGCTACGTGCCGGCGACGCGGCATGGCGTCTGGGGCGGCTTCCGGGCGTTCTGGGAAGCAACCGGCGAAGCGGCCTATCTCGGCAATCCGATCAGTGAGGAATATATCGTTGCCGGCACTAGCTTTCAGGTCTTCGAGCGG
>JACCYK010000414.1 GCA_013696525.1 Chloroflexia bacterium | reverse complement strand
GACGGCAGCACGTAGACGTAGTCCGCCCAGTGGTGGACGATCTTCGACAGCAACCCCGGCTCACGCCGCTTGGTCCGGCGACGAGGCTCCGGGATCACTCGGGCTTCCGCGACAGCCATAACGGGGGCAGACCTCCGCAAACCGTAGCCCTGCTCGGGCCGGGGGAAGCGTTGCCCCCGGCCCGAGGTCGGGCCACGATCCGTCTCCCTGCTTTACCAGCTCGCGCTCAGCGCGTTGATCTCGTTGGCGGCGTTGTCGGCCGCTTCCTGCACGCTCATGCTCCCGGTCAGGGCATTTTGAACCATCTCCGGGACGATGATGTTCATGATCTCGGTCGCTTCCGGCACCACCGGGAAGGGGATGCCGAATGGCAGCATCGCGGTGGTTACTTCCAGGAAGTTGATCGCGTCGAGGCGCTCCGCCATCCACTCCGTCTCGAAGCCCCGCAGGTTGCCGGGGTTGGAATCGGCCCAGTTGTTCTTGACCGCCCATTCCGGGCTGGTGGCCGTGGTCACCATCGCCCGCGCGGCGTCCATGTTGACCTCGCCGCCATGCGCCTCGTCCGACATAATGTGGATGTTCGAGCCGCCGAACACCACCGCCCGCCGGACCGGCCCTTCCGGGATCAGGCCGTAGGCCATGTTGGCGACGATCTCGTCCGCCAACTCCTTGTCGGCGCCGGTGGCCGCCGCCGCCCGGTCCTGCATCGCCACGTACTCGCTGGGGTGCGAGATCATCATCGCGATCTGGCCGGTGATGAAGAGATCCTGGTTCTCGACCTGGGTGTTGGTCAGGGCCGAGGTCGGCACCGACTGGTCGGTCACGTACATGTCGTACATGGCCTGCAGGGCCGCGATCCCGCCTTCGTTGTTGATCATCGAGGTTTCGTAGGTCGGGTTGGCCTCCGCCTCGTCGAGGGCGCCGCTACCGTAGGCCCAGAGCATCGGCATCACCCGGAACGGCGTGTTGCCGGCATTGACCCGGGCCACCAGCCCAAAGCCGCTGTTGCCGGTCGCTTCCTTGATCGCCCGTGAGTACTCGACCACGTCGGCCCAGGTCGCCGGCCCCACCTCGGGATCGAGCCCGGCCTCTTCGAAGATGGCCCGGTTCCAGATGAAGGCCATCGTCTCGTTATTGGTCGGGATGCCGTACATCTTGCCGTCCCAGGTCACCGACTTGAGGGCGCCTTCCCAGAACAGGTCGCGGTTCAGGCCGAAGTCCTCGAGACGATCTCCTGCAACTGGCCGCGGGCGGCAAACTCCACCCCCCACAGGATCGGCAGCTTCGCGACATCCGGCGCGGCGCCACCGGCCGCCGCCGTCCGCAGGGTATCGAGCAGGTCGTTATAGCCGATGTTCTGATTTTCCAGCGCGATCTCCGGGTAGTATTGCTGGAACGCGGCCTGGAACTCATCGTAGATCTGGACCGTGATCGCGGGCGAGGCCTGGGTCGGTCCCACGTTCCAGTATTGGAGGTCGCCGGTGGCCGACTCCGGCACCACCGCGTGCACCTCGGCCGCGGTATCGACCTCGATCGTGCCGGCCAGAGCCTGGATCGTCTCCGGGTTCCACACCTCCGGATCGACCCCCGTCATCTGGCTGGCATCCTGGAAGAACCGGGCCAGGGCGCTTTGCGAGACGAGCCCGGCGCTAACGAGGCCGGCGGTCCCGGCCATGAACCGACGGCGGCCCAGGGCATAGCGATCAAAACGTGACGACAGACTCTTCATCGAAGCTCCTCCATAATCGACATCGACGCGGACGAGACTGAACGCCGAATCAGCGCGGACCGGCCACTGGCTGCTCCTCGGGTGCTTGAGGCGGCAGGAGCGGCGACTCCGTTTCGTATCCGCGACGCTGATCGTGCCGGAAATACAACCACGAGCGAACAGTGCTGTCAATGGAGTTGGTGACAAATTTGGGCGGCGAAGCGACCTCACCATGGGTTCGTCGGACCGCGTGGGAAGCGTGCGCTACGAAACGGCGTGCTGTCGGGGCGCATCGCCAGTTGATGCCACGGAAGAATGGTAAGCATCGTACTGAGACAGAGTCGGTGGCACTTGACAATCACGCCCGCCGCGCGAACGAGATCGTCAGCTCGAACTCCCGCGCCACCGCGATCACCTCCGGGTCGGCCGGGTCGATCGTCGCCGGCTCACCGATGACCGAGAACGAGGCTCCTTCGAAGATCGCCCAGCAATCGAGCTCCCGCCGGTGGCTGCAACTGTAGGTCAATCCGGCATACCCTTGGTCGTACGCCCAACGCGCCATCAGTTGCGTCAGCCGCCGATCGGAGCCGAGCAGATCGCCTGGCTTGAACCGCGGGCCGTAGCCCAG
>JACCYK010000439.1 GCA_013696525.1 Chloroflexia bacterium | reverse complement strand
GGGTTCCCAGCTCTCGCCATCGCGAGCGGTCGAGTGAGACGACGTTGAGGCTCGTCGGGACGCGCACCACTCCACCAAGCCGGGCCAGTCGTTCCGCGAACTCCAAACCGGCGTCACCCTCGTAGATGCAGCCGTCGATATGCGCCCTCGTCACCTCCAGGAGCCGATCGGCGCCATACAACGGCGCCATCCGGACGAGGATCCGCATTGCCAGCCGGGTCGCCTCGCCGCCGGCTCCAGCAAGCATGCTTTGCTCTTCGTCCGTTAGAGTGACGATCGCCGCGGCACGAGCCAAGCTCACGGCGATTGCTCGCCAACGTCGCCATGCCGCGGTATGATGCGCCCGATGCGGGGAGAGAGTTGCCCGGTGCCGTCGATCGACCGCCTGATCATCGCCATTGTCCAAGATTTTGACGCCGATCGTCTCCTTGGGAGTTTATCGGCCAGCGGATTTGGCGCCACCCGTGTCGCGAGCAGCGGCGGCTACCTACGTGCCGGGAACTCGACGCTGCTGCTTGGGGTACCGGTGGGTGAAGTGCACGCTTGTCTTGCCCTCCTGAGCAGTCTTTGTCGGGCTCGGCCGGACCGGCCCATCAGCGATCCCTCACCTGAGCTCGCGGAACTCTACGCGTCCGGCATTGCCCGCGTCACCATCGCTGGCGGGGTCGCCTTTATCGCCCGGGTCACTCGCCACGAGCGCTTCGATTAGCGACCCCCGGTGTCAACCGGCGACGCCGACCGCCGCCCCGGCCTTCAGCGGAGAGGCTTCTTCTTCCCAAAAGCGAGCATTCGCGGGGAGCATCGTGCCGAGCATCTGCTGCATCGCCATGATGTGGCTACAGGTGCCGATCACATGAGACGAGAAGGTGTGACAAGAGCAGTTCCATGCGCCGTCGTCGAAGCGGACATGGTACTCATCATGACCGCCACGAAAGGTCGACTCGATTGCCTGGATCTGCACCCGCTCCGGCTCGCGGGCGTACCGGTGCGCCTTCTCGATCTTCCCGATCATGCTCGAATTCATGGATTGACTCCTTCAGGGTACGTTCGGTCGCACTGGAATGAACGGTCCGTACGATCAATCAGCGGCGGCTCTCCTCTCTACCGCACGGGAGAAACGAGCGTTAAACAGAACAGCACCACGATGCGATTGCATCTGGTGCTGCTCCGGGGCTCCGGATTTGGCGATGGCCGTGGTCCATAGCTGAACCTCCATCCGAGATCGACATGACACTTCGGTTGCCACCGCCGATCATCGTTAAGGGATGATTATAGCGGCAGCAGCGACATCGCGCTAGGAGTTGCGTCATCGATCATCTGGAGTCAAGGACGCGGTTGGGCGGCGGAATGGCGAATTCGCTGGAAACGATCGACGCCCCGATCAGTGTAGCCATCCTTTGCGGTGGATCGAGCCGCCGCATGGGCTCAGATAAGGCCCTGCTCTCGCTCCACCCTACCGGTCCGCCGGTGCTGGTCAGCGTCATCGCTCGACTCCACGACGTGACGGACGACCTGTTCCTGGTCGGCGTTGATCGCCCCGGATACGACGAATTTGACGCGCCGCTGATCGCCGACAGATTTCCCGGCGCGGGCCCGTTGGGCGGCATCGTCACCGCCCTCGAGGCAACCAAACATCCTCACTGTCTCGTCGTCGCCTGTGACATGCCGTTTCTCGATCCCCATCTCCTGCGCCGGATGGCTGGGCGACCTCGGGATGCCTATGACGTGCTGCTCCCGGTCATCCCTGATCCCGATCGCGACCGGCGCCCACGGCTTGTGCCGCAAACCCTACACGCCATCTATAGTCATCGCTGTCGTCCGGCCGCCGAACGACGGCTGCTGGCCGGCGAACGGCGCATAAGCAGCTTCTTCCCCGATGTCCGGGTCGAAGCGGTCGATCAAGCCCAACTCGGGGTCGACGATGTGGGAGCTCGGTCGTTCTTCAGCGTGGATACACCGGCAGCGATGCGACAAGCCCGCGAATGGCTTCCCCGCTAGGCGGCGGGTCGCGGGCTCTTCTTCTATACTTGCAGCGGAAAGGGGCACCAGGAGGACGTGATGACCCTTCGACATCGTGGACAGGCGTTTCGATCGGCCAATGTCATACTTGCGCCAGGAGGGTTGGACAATCTCCGTCTGACTTGGCGACTCGCCCGCGATCGCCGGGTAGCTCCCGTCTATAAGTTGCTGGTTCCAATTGCCATCCTGCTCTATGTGATTTCGCCGATCGATCTCATTCCAGATTTCCTATTGGGGATCGGGCAGGTAGACGACCTCGGGCTCATCGGTATTGCGCTGATGATCACCTTTCGACTCCTGCCGCGGCTCGCCCCGGCGGCCGTGGTAAATCAGCATTTGGCTGAGATGGGAAGACCTTCGGACCATTGGCGAGCGGCCACCCACTCCCCGAACCGTGACCAAGCCTATGTGGATACGGCGTATCGTGTCCACGATTCTCCAGCGAGCCGGTCGTAGCGCCGCGACAAGTGTGAAAGCGAGAAATCGTGAGCGTTGGTGATCAGTCAGGTCGAAAAGCACCATCGAGAGGCCGGGCCACCCGTTCCCGTCGCCAGCAGCGCGGTGCGTCCGACCAGCCCACCCGGTCGCAAATTCAGGCGATGGAAGCCCGCGAGCGCGCCGTGGCCGCGCCGGTGGATGGCGACCGTGTTGTTCTGGAGGAGCAACCGCGACGGTCATCGCGGCCAGCAACCGCCCGCGCGGCCGAGCTTACGCGGCCGGCCGTGGTCCGCCCAAGACTCACGCGGGCCGAGGAGTTCGCGTACATCCGGTCTGACTTGCGACGTCTGGTGTTCACCGCCGGTCCCCTTCTGCTGCTGATGATCACGCTCTTGGTCGTCATCGATCGCTAACGGGCGCTGGCCGGCAATCACCGCGCAAACCACCGGCACGCCATCATTGCTGATGTCGTGCCGGTGAACATAACCGGGTCGCGTTACAGCGTCGAGTCTTCTTCCTCAACAACGGTGACCGTGTCATCAGCGAACTGTCCCTGGTCGGACTCGCTCGGTTCCTCATCGTCCGCTTCGCCCGCCGTCCTCTCATCCTCTTCGTCCTCATCATCAGAGAAGAAAAAGTCGGCTTCGTCGCGCTGGCGCAGCAAGTCACGTTCTCGTAGGTATGCACGCGACGTGATCTGACGGGGGAAGGAGAAGGTATCAGCCTGGGCCGGATCGTGAAACACTTCCCGCAAGATAACACGCAGGCTTTGGGCCGAAAGCCCGAGTGAGTAGGCTTCGTACCGGTTGCCCCGGGTCATCAGCTCGATCACCCGTTCGGCGGTCTTGGCCTCGATCTCTCCGAGCCGGCGACCGTCTCGCGTGGTAACGATCAGCCGGTTGCCTTCCATGTTGAGCTCAAGCTCGGTAGCGGGATAGACGTCGACCAGCACATCAATCGCGGGTGGGTTCACCAGTTCGTCGACCCACGTCTTCCCTACTTCCTCGATGAAGACCGACCTCCGCGGCGTCACCTCCGCCTCGGCATCCGCCGCCGGCGTGCCGGCAGCGGCCAGAGCAGGATCGCCACGGTGGCGGATCGTCTCCAGGCGTTGGAGGTTGCGCCGGGCGATCAGGTTCGCGGGATCGGCCCGCAGGGCATCGGAATAGGCGTCCGTTGCTTCCGCGTGGCGGCCGAGGGCCAGGAAGGCCCGTCCCAACCGGTTGTGCGCCTCGGCGTCCCGCGGCATGCGCTCAATGAGTTGCTGATTGAGCGAAATGGCTTCGTCCCATTGGTTTGTCAGCCCTGCCTGCCGGGCCGCCTCGATCATTTGCCGTCGTGTTACCGCCGCTGATTGTGCCACTTCTGCTCCCATGCTTTCGTGCTTTGTATTGTGCGTGCCTAGCGCACCGGCCCAGCCGGCTTGCCGATGAGAAACCACGGGCTTGTCTCGGTGATCGTCACCGCAACGAGCTTGCCCAGCACCCGGCGCTCGTCGGCGAAGTGGACCAGGGTGTTGCCACGAGTCCGTCCCGTCCAGCGCCCTTTGGCCATCCCTTCGACGAGGACCTCGACAGTGTCGTGTAAACGCTTGGCGTTTCGGTCGGTGCAGTGATGTTCCTGGAGTGTCTCCAACGCCTGATGTCGTCGCTGCTTCTCGTGGTGCGGAATGTCATCCTCCCACCGCGCCGACAGCGTGCCCGGCCGTGGCGAGTACATCGCGAGGTGAACTTTGTCACATCTGACTTCGTCCAGCAGGTCGTACGTCTGTTGGAACTGCGCCTCGGTTTCGCCCGGAAACCCAACGATGATGTCGGTCGCGATGGTCGCTCCCGGCATCCGCGCTCGGGTGTAGGCGATGCGGTCTCTCCAGTAGTCCCGGCTGTACTTCCGGCGCATGCGTCGCAGCACGTCGTCGTCCCCGGCTTGTACCGGCAGATTCATGTGCTCGCACACCGATTCCAATTCAGCCATCGCGTCGATGATGTCGTTCGACATATAGTTTGGATGCGAAGTCAAAAACCGCAACCGCTCCAGGCCGGGGATGGCGTCGATCGCCCCCAACAGATCGGCCAAGCCCGGTTTCTCCGCCAGGTCATGTCCGTACGCATTGACCGTTTGTCCCAGGAGCGTCACCTCGCGCACCCCACGACCAACCAGATGTCCGACCTCGGCCACGATCTCAGCCAGCGGCCGGCTTCGCTCCTTTCCTCGCCGGTAGGGCACGATGCAATACGAGCAGAGGAAGTTGCAGCCGTAAATGATCGGGACGAATGCCGTGATCCCGGCAGAATCGGGGGAGTCCGGCAAGTAGTAATGCGGCAGATCCGCCAGGTCGTCATCGAGATCGGCCAACTCCGGAACAACGCGCTCGAGCTGTCCGAAGTCCGATGGATTGAAGAACAGGTCGACGTGGGGAAATCGTTGTTGAAGCGCCGCTTGCTGATTCGTCACCATGCACCCGGTGAGGACCACCGGCACCTCCGGCTTCGCCCGTTTCAACCGCATCAACGAGTTGAGCTTGCCGGCGACCTTGTCTTCGGCCGCTTGGCGAACGACGCAGGAGTTCAGCACAACAATATCCGCATCGTCTTCTCGGTCGGTCGGTTGATAGCCGACTTCCTGCAACATCGCCGCAATCTTGGCGCTATCAGCCTCGTTCATCTGGCATCCGATCGTCCAGATGAAGAAGTGTTTGCCGTTCGGGGCCAGTCGAGCCGGGCTCGCGGCGGGGTGAAGCGTAATGGTTGGCTTGTCCTGCATGGCGTGATTCCTCGCGTCCGGTCAAAGTCCCGCGGCTCGCCGCACGGTTCGTCGTCCGCCCCTCTCATGATGAGGGCGGGACCAACCGCTAAGTATACATTGATGGAGTCCCGCCGAAGACGGCCTGTACCAAGCCCGAGCTCGTGTCACGTAGACAACCCCTGGCCTGGTTGCTAGAATGGAGACGCGGCGGGTAGGAAGTCTCAATTCCTGAACGGACGCCGGTCGGATGTTCGAGCGTGGGGCTCGAAATGCTCCTTCCGCGGCCCGACGCGGTCAGCGGCACGGACCCGTGCATGTAACGAGTCTTGCGAGGGATGCGGGTGAGCAAGCATACATGCGGCTCCTGCCGCTATTTTCAAGAAGCTCGCCTCGCGAGTAGTGGCTGGTGTCACCACCCCCTCCGCAAAGTCACCAGCGATCTGATGATTATGGTCCGCAAGCATGAGATCGCCTGCCGGGACCAATGGGACCACGATTTATGGGAGCCGAAGCTCGACGCCGGCAGCCTAGCCGGGGCGCCGGCGATTGCCGACCCCTTCCCCCACCGCAAGATGCCGCCCGCAACCGAGCGAGAAATCGCCGCGCTCCTTGCCGCCGATCAATCCGACGTTGGAGATTCGCTTGGCCAATCACCGCAACGCACCGGGGGTGACGATGTTGTCCTCAGCGAGTTGGGCTCAGCTGGCGAGCCACCGGCGTACGCCCACCGCCGCGAGCTCGTACCGGATTGGGCGATGACGAACAGCGGACCGATCGAGCCCGCCGCGACCGGTCCGGCGACGGACATTGGCACGCGCAACGCCATCATCCGAGCGCGCGAGACGTATCGAGAACGCGGTCGGCTGCAAGCGGCTCGTACCGCTGAGATCGCCATGCTCGCCGCGTTTGCGAATGAGGCCGCTCGGCCTGACGACCATCCAGCCACCGCACCTGCGGGCACTACCGCTCACCACCACCACGACGCGGTCGGCAACAGCGACCCAGAGGCGATGATCGAAACCAGTGAAAACGACCGACCCGCGCCTCATGCCCGAATCGGATCAGACGCGCAACCGGCAGGACCGCGTTCCGCGGCTGCCTCGGATGATATCGACGGCAATGAGGGCGAACGGGAGACACCCCCCACCCAAAAACCGATTGAAGAAGAGACCGGCGATCGGCGGCCGGTTGACTCCCAGTTGCGTGCAGCGACGCTTGACACTGATCCTGGCGGCATGTCCCCATCTCGTCGCCAAGTCCAGGCTGAGCAAGATCCCCGGCCGCACACGACCGACGTATCCCTCCGGGGCGACGACGGCACGTTCCAACCTGACGACACTGGCCCAGCCACCCATGGAACCGCCGAATTCGACATCCGCAATCACTATGCGCGAACTGCCTCAGATGACACGGTTGGATGGCAACGTGATCTGGACCAGAACGTCAGGGAGCGGCGGGACGACCTGCCGTTTGCGGAGCTTGAGCGCCACGGTGTGGATTACGACAACAAGACGCCGGAGTCGCAATTAGGTGCTTCCCTGGCAGCCGCCGCCGACACCGAGGACCCGATCGATGCACCAGAGATCGAAAGTAACATTGCCGACGAACCTTGGTTAACGGTTGATGTTGTTGCAGAAGACGACGACAGCGCCTATGCGTTCGACCTCTCCGGACTCGACCTCTCGGCCCACCTCCCACGAGTCTGCCAGAACTGTCGCGACTATCGGCCCGCCGAGGCAGGAAATCGCGGTTGGTGCGCAAACCCGTGGGCCTTCTCTCATCGCCGGATGGTAGCCGCCGACGATGAGATTCCGTGCGACGGGACGTTGGGGCATTGGTGGTTGCCGGTAGA
>JACCYK010000319.1 GCA_013696525.1 Chloroflexia bacterium | reverse complement strand
GCACGCCAGTGAACTGAACCTCTCGGAAGCGGCGTTGCTGGCCGGCATTCCCCAACAGCCGACCCGGTTCAACCCCTCGATCAACCCGGACGACGCCAAGGAGCGGCAGGTCTACGTCCTCGACCAGATGGTCAAGCTCGGCTACATCAGCCGGGCCGAGGCCGACGCCGCCTACCTCGACTTCCCGATGATCTATCCCGAGCGCGATGGCAACGGCGCCGTGCTCGATCATCCCCACTTCGTGCAGTACGCGAAGGAATACCTAGCCGAGACCTACCCCGAGCAGGATTTCCTCAAGAGCGGCCTCAACATCTACACCACGATTGACACGGCGGTGCAAGACCGGGCCGAAGAGATCGTGGCCCGCAACATGGAGCAATTGCAGTTTTACGACGCGTTCAATGCCTCGATGGTGGTGATGGTGCCCTACACCGGCGAGATCCTGGCGATGGTGGGATCGGCCAACTACAGCAACCCGGAGATCGAGGGGCAAGTAAACATCGCCACCTCCCAGCAACAGCCGGGCTCGGCGATCAAGCCGATCATCTACGCGGCGGCGTTCGAGCAAGGCTGGCATCCCGGAACAGTCGTCCTCGACGCGCCGTTCCGAATCGACACTCCCGGCCGGATCGATCCTATCACGCAACGAGAAGAGCCGTACTATGAACCGCAGAACTATTTGCGGACGTTCAACGGCGCGTTGCCGGTGCGTGAGGCGTTGGCAAACTCGCTCAACATTCCGGCGATCAAGGCGGTGCAATACGCCGGCGGCCCATCGGCAATTATCGACATCGGCCGCCGGATGGGACTCAAGCACGGAATGTCGCAGGAGCCGTCCGAATACGGGCTAGCAATTGGTCTTGGCGCGGCCGACATCTGGCCGCTGGAGTTGACCAACGCCTATGCCACGCTAGCGAACAACGGGAAGTACGTGCCGGCCTCGCCGATCCTCAAGATCGAGGACAACTCGGGCAATGTCTTGTGGGAGCTGGATCAGGAGACCACCCTCGAGCAGGCGGAGCAAGCGCTCCGGGCTGAGCATGCCTACCAAGTGACCTCAATCCTGACCGACAACAATGCCAGAGCGCGGATCTTTACCACCAGCAACCTGTTCGGCCAGACCCAGCAACAGCTCGGTCGGCCCACCGCCGCCAAGTCGGGCACCTCGAACGAGTGGCGCGATACCTGGACCGTCGGCTACACCACCGACCTCGCGATCGGGGTGTGGGTGGGCAACACCAGGAATGAGCCGTTGCGGGAGCTTGACGGCATCCAGAGCGCCGGCCCAATCTGGAACCAAATGATGCTCGACATGCACGACCGGCCGGAGTTTGCCGAATTGCTGAATGGGCCGAACGGCCAGCCAGTGGCGGACCAGTTCCCGGTGCCGCCGGGTATCTATCAGGGCGTCGTCTGCAACCTGACGGGCGGCCGCCCCACCGATGACTGGAACAACAAGACAGAGGTGCTGGTCCAGGGCGGCGGCCCCGCCCAGCGCTGTGACCAACTCTCGCCGTGGGCCCGCGCCGACCTGGCCCGCACCCTGGAGAACATTCGGGAACGCGGCGGCAGCTTCACCGGCGGCGCCCAGGGTACGATCAACGAGTACGCCCGAGGCGTCCGCGTCGGCGGCGGTGGCGGCGGACCGGAGTTCCCGATGCCGCGGCCGCCGAAGCCGGACGAGTAACGAGTGGATTTCTCCGAGCACAACCCCCTAACCCCCAAGCTTGGGGGGACACGAGTCAGTTCCCCCGAAACGGAGGGTTAGGGGCTGAATGGCAACACCGCCCACCATCCTCGTCACCGGCGGCGCCGGCTTCTTGGGCATCAACCTGATTCGCTATTTGTTGGCGCGGGAGTACGCGGTCGTCTCGCTCGATATCGCGCCATTCACCTATCCCGACAGCCACGACCGGCTCACCGTCCTCACCGGGGATATCCGTGACGAGGCAGCGGTAACCCGAGCAATCTCGGGCGCCGATGCGGTCGTCCACGCCGCCGCCGCCCTGCCGCTCTATCCGCCGCGGGAGATTTACACCACCGATGTCGAGGGCACCCGCACCGTGTTGGAGACGGCGCGGCGGCTCGGCGTCGAGCGCGTCGTCCACATCTCGTCAACCGCGGTCTACGGCATCCCCGACCATCATCCACTACGCGAAACCGATCCCTTAGACGGGGTCGGTCCCTACGGAAAGGCGAAGATTCAAGCCGAAATGATCGCCTTGGAGTATCGGGCTCGCGGCGTGGTCGTGCCGATCCTACGGCCGAAGTCGTTTGTCGGCCCGGAACGGCTCGGTGTCTTCGCGCTGCTCTACGATTGGGCGCTGGCCGGCAAGCATTTCCCCGTGCTTGGCAACGGGGCGAACCGCTATCAACTCCTCGACGTCGAAGACCTCTGCCACGCGATCGAGCGGTGCTTGATACTGCCCTCGGAGGCGGTTAACGACACGTTTAACATCGGCGCCGCCGATTTCGCCACGATGCGCCAGGACTACCAGGCGGTCCTCGACCAGGCCGGCCATGGCAAGCGCATCATCGGTGTTCCCGCCACGCCCGCGATCTGGGCGTTGCGGGCGCTTGATCGCCTGGGCGTCTCACCGCTCTACACCTGGGTGTACGAAACAGCCGCCAAGGATTCCTTTGTCTCGATCGAACAAGCGCAAGCGCTCCTCGACTGGCAGCCACGATACTCCAATCAAGATGCGCTCCTCCGCAATTTCGCGTGGTATGTCGAACACCAGGACCGATTCGCCGGGCAGTCCGGCATCAGCCACCGGGCACCCTGGAAGCAAGGCGCCCTGGGCCTACTCAAGCGATTCTTTTAGCGCCGAATCGGCAGGCCCGGCCTCGCTCCCGGAATGGCCTTCACCCCAGCCCTCTCCCATCGTTTGGGAGAGGGGGGAGAGCTAGTCAGCGGGCTCAGCCGTCACCCGGCGGCGTCCCCGCGGGCGGCCGGGCCGCTTCGGCGCCTCCGTGCCGGTCTCCGCC
>JACCYK010000316.1 GCA_013696525.1 Chloroflexia bacterium | reverse complement strand
GGTGGCGGCGGCGATGGCGGACGTTATTCGTGACCGCGGCGGCGAGATCCTCACCGCGACCGAAGTCACGACGATCGCCGAGTCGGCCACCGGCGTCAACGTCACCGCGGGAGGAAACCGCATCCGGGCGAAGTATCTGATCGCCGCCGCCGGGCTTCAGGCTGATCGCATTGCCCGCCTCTGCAATGTCGCCACCGAAGTCCGGATTGTTCCCTTCCGGGGAGAATACTACCGGCTCGTGGCTGACAAAGATGACATTGTCTCCCACCTGATCTACCCGGTCCCCGACCCCGAATTGCCGTTCCTCGGCGTGCATCTGACCCGCATGATTGGCGGGTACGTGACGGTCGGCCCGAACGCGGTGTTGGCCTTCGCTCGCGAGGGTTACGGGTTTGGCACGGTCAATGTGCGCGACCTCGGCGAGATGATTCGCTTTGCCGGCTTCCGGCAGGTGATCCGGGCCAACCTGCGGTCGGGGGCGAAGGAGATGATGAACTCGCTGGTAAAGTCGCGCTACCTGACACTCTGCCGGCGGTACTGCCCCGAGCTCAAGCTTTCCGACCTCACGCCCTACCGATCCGGCGTGCGGGCCCAGGCCGTGCTGCCGGACGGCACGCTGGTTCAAGACTTCATGCTTGGCCACACCGCGCGCACGATCCACGTCCTCAACGCGCCATCTCCCGCCGCCACCTCGGCCATCCCGATCGGTCGGCATGTGGTCGAGCTGGCCCGGGAATCGTTTGGCCTCGATGTCTGAAGCTTGATGCATCGGCGAGCTGAGCCTATGGCGCCGGCGCCTCCGTGCCTGGCACCGGGTGAGCCCAAACGAGTTGATACCAACCATCAGAGTAGGCAAAGACGGAGCGCGAGCTGCCCGAGCTCAGGTGAACGAGTGCCGAGACATCCCCGTCTGGCAGTTCTCGCACGTCCTCGACCGCGATGAATGCCAGCCGCGAAGCCTCCGGTTGCGGCGCCGGCCGCGAGATAAAGTCCAGTGTCTGCTCGAGTTCGGCCCGGCTCGGGTTGGGGCCGGCGAATCCACCCCACACCTGGAATAGATACTCCTCCGAGTAGAGGGCAAACAGCCGTCGGAGGTTGCCGTCGTTGTAGCAGGCCACCATCTCCCGTGCGGTTGCCGTCACCGAGTCCACGATCCCCGGGTCGGCCGGCACGCCCGCTGGCGGCAGCGCCGGCCCGGCGACCTCGGCTCCGCTCGCCAGCGAGCGGGCAATCCCCGGCGTCGCCATTGCCAGGTCGATCAGATCTCGCCGCCGGCGGGGTTGCACCGTGCAGTCGGTAATGACCTCCGGCTCGGTCAGCATCGCGGAGCTAGCCGCCGTCGTCGCGATCCCCACGTCACTCACCGGAAGGCCAAACTGCATAACGGCCAGGAGCAGGGCCAGCAGCCATCGCCTGGCCAATTCCACGGTCACCGCTTCACGCCCCCGATCCTGCGCGGCCGAGGAGAATGGTTTGTTGCTCATCATCGTCTCTCTCCCCCGACGCGGACCTTGTCCGCGGCGAGGTCTACCAGCGACTCTGCCACGAATCACGGTCACTCAATGCCAGGGGAGGACCAAGCACCTCTCGCCCCAGAATTACTTGGCGCAGTCCCGACCGCGACGACAACATCGCGCCCACCGTCGTCGGCTCCGCGGACCTCGGTGGCCTGCTTTCCGCCGGGTGCGGGGCCCATGCTGGCCGTGCGGCCACCTCCGGCGGCTGGACCCGGCGCGCTTCCCGGCGCCGGCGTTCGGCGGTGACATCGTCTCGCCGCAGTTGGTTCGGCCGCACCGGACCCGGATCCGCCGCGCCGCCGCGCCTCGTCAGCGTCGCCAGCACCTGCCTAATCATGTCCGCCTCCGTCGCGCGTGGTCTCCACCGGCTGGCGGCTGTCCCGCGCCAGTGAGGCTCGCATCGTCGTATCCGCCTGGATATTCTCCATCCGGTAGTGGTCCATGATGCCGAGCCGACCGGAGCGGAACGCCTCGGCCAGCGCCAGCGGCACTTCGGCTTCGGCCTCCACCACCCGGGCCCGCATCTCCTGCTCGAGCGCCACCGCCATCGCCCGCCGCTCCTCGGCCTTGGCCTGGGCGATCCGCTTGTCGGCCTCGGCCTGGTCGGTCTGCAGCTCGGCCCCGATGTTGCGCCCAACATCGACATCGGCGATGTCGATCGACAAGATTTCGTAGGCCGTCCCCGCGTCCAGCCCCCGCTCCAACACGACGCGGGAGATCTTGTCGGGGTTTTCCAGCACCTCTTTGTGGGAGGCGGCGGAGCCGATCGAGGAGACCGTCCCTTCGCCCACCCGCGCGATAATGGTCTCTTCGCCGGCGCCGCCGACGAGGCGATCGATGTTGGCCCGGACCGTCACCCGGGCCACCGCGATCAACTGAATCCCATCCCGCGCCACCGCCGCGACTCGCGGCGTCTGAATCACCTTTGGATTAACGCTGACCTGGACCGCCTCCAACACATCCCGCCCCGCCAGATCGATCGCGGTCGCCCGCTGCCAGGGCAGCTCGATCGCCGCCCGGTTGGCCGAGATCAACGCGGTGACGACGCGGCCGACGTTGCCCCCGGCCAGGTAATGGGCCTCCATCTCGCCGACGTTCAGATCGAGGTTCGCCTTGGTGGCGCTGATGTAGGGCCGCACGATGTCGGCCGGGTTCACCTTGCGCAGCCGCATCCCAACCAGGGTGCCCAGACCGACCCGCGCCCCCGAGAAGATCGCCGTGATCCAGAG
>JACCYK010000301.1 GCA_013696525.1 Chloroflexia bacterium | reverse complement strand
AACCAACAATATGACATCTCCCGGCGTCACCAACCGGACGAGCTCTCTTGCAGTAGCTGGAAACCCCCAGCAGTTGCATAAGTCATCCGAATAGAGGGTTCGAAGCTTAGATAGGTAATTGTCTCTTCGAAGGTCGTACGTGGGCAGCCCGAGCGCGATCTTGGATATGCTCACGTCACGAAAGACCGTCTTTGCGAGGTCAATGCCCACTCCAACGTGGTGGAAACGGAGCTTCATATCGCCTCCCGGTAGGTGGTCACGCCATACCGAACTCAGCTCTCCGCTCGGTAGGAAGGGAAGCCGCGAGACGTCGTGCGATTCTCGCACACGGTCAGACAAGAGGGGGCAAGCGAATAGAGTTCTGCTACATTCTTCAGATGGTGAGAATCCTCGTCCTGCGCTGCTTGTCAGTCCTTGACAACGCGTGGACTGTCGGCAGAATCCAGTTCGTTGATCTGGGTCAAATGTTCGCCGTCTCCCAATCTCTCATTCAACACGTTAATGAGCCGAGTGGCATAAGACAGTCGAATCGTCGTGGATTCAAGAATTTCGTCTAGAGCCCGCTCAGCTCGAGTGACAGCTCGATTCAACTCTGAACTTACCCCTTTCAGGCTTCCAAGACTAGTTCGTGCATTGAAGATCGAATTATGCGCGTTCTGAAATTGAACGTGAAATTTTTCCAGAACGGCAATGAGTGACTGAGCACCATGGCGATCACTTTCAGACTTTATGCTAGCCAATGAAAAGAACTCTCCCGAGCGCTGTTCAAGCGTGGACCAATTACTGAGAAGGGTCGGAGCGATCGATTCTAGATCAGCGGCGAATTCGGTGATGACCAACGCTACTCGTGAGAGTGCAGTTCGCTTCACATGAGCCTTTGCATTGGGACACAAGCCCGTTAAATAGCTTGTCGCCTCATTTAGCCGCTCAGTGTGCTTTCGTCCTATCTCGGCCAGTTGATTAGCAACATCGGTAATTTTCTCCATTGAGGTTTCCATCTCAACCTGAATATCTAGTAGTCCTAGCTCCTCATGTTCTTCGTCCATCGCCACCGTTTCTTCGGCTTCGCTAGCTGTAGTCGGAACTCGCGGATCAACTTGAGCTTGAATTCCCGCTCGTGCAAAATCTTTCACAGGATTGCTAAATGTAACCGATCTAGATCGATAACGGCGGATCACTTCCTGTAGGGTGGACCTAAGCTTTGGCATCTCCGCAAAGTGAGTGGAATATGGTATGAGGCTATACGAACGAAGATCGAATGGTGCCGACGATACATCTTGCGTCAAAATAGCGGTTGGTCTGTCTAGCCCGTGTGCCATTCCCAGTTCGTACATTACATTGGCATTAGGTGACGTAATATCGGCAATGATGAGGTCCGACCTTACGATTCCGTGAACTATCTTTTGCATGATGTTGCGTTGGTCGAGATCGCTATCCGCACGAATCGCAACACACTCTACCTCCGCAAGAGCCGGCTGAATAGCGTCAGTAAATACGCTGTTGAATTCTGGATCAAACGGCATCAGGACAAAGGCGGAGATGTGGTACGTCACACTTTCCAAGCTTGTTCCCTCGCAGTCTCATAAACTGAACGCGCTACATCGCATGTCTTCGTAGTAGATACGAGTCTATCACTTTGGAAGTCTGAAACTTGATTTCTCGCGCATCGATAATGACCCAAAGTCGGCAGCCAATTTGCTGCTCGCTCATCTGGCACCGCTTTGTCAATACAATCGCCGCACGGATTTTAGGCCAACCGCAGCTTCTCGTTGAAGTCGGACTAGGCGTGGCCGAGAGTGTGAGTTCACCCGACCACGCCAAGATAGTGTGGTCTACCAGATGACGACGCGCTCCGCGGGCGGTAGGAACTCCTCGTCCCCCTCTTCGATCTCGAACGCTTCGAAGAAGGCGTTGTGGTTGCGGCTCGGCTGGGTGCCGCGGACCGGTCCCGGCGAGTGGACGCCGGAGAGGATTTGGGTCATCAATGACTGTTCGCGGGTTTTGTTGCGCCAGACGGTGGCGGCGGCGATGAAGAAGCGCTGTTGTTGGGTGAACTCCTGGACCGTCGCCACCGGGCTCGCTTCCGCCAGCGGGGTCGCCAGGGTCTCGAGGACGGCGCCCGGATCGGGAGTGGCGGCGGGAATCGGGGTCGCCCCGGCGACGGGCTCGGCCGGGCCGATGAGCACGGCGTCGATGCTCTCGCCCTCCCCTTCCAGGTAGTTGCTCAAGGCGTCGTAGGCGACCTGGATACCGCCGAGGTCGGCCACGTTCTCCGTCACCGTCAACTGGCCGTTGATGAAGACGTCGGGCAGCACTTCGATCGCGTCGTACTGGGCCACCACCAGGTCGTTGAGCGCCTGGAACCGCTCCCGGTCGCCTTCCGTCCACCACTCGTTGAGGTTGCCGTCGGGATCGAGCTGCGATCCCTGGAGGTCGAAGCCGTGGGTGATCTCGTGGCCGATGACGAACCCAATCGCGCCATAGTTCGAGGCCGGGTCGGCCTGGTAGTCGAAGAAGGGCGCTTGCAGGATGCCCGCCGGGAAGACGATCGCGTTTCGTTGCGGGCTATAAAAAGCGTTGACGGTCTGCGCCGGCACCGTCCACTCGGTCTTGTCGACCGGCCCGCCGGCCTCGGCGTAGCTTTCACGCACCTCAGAGTTCTGGGCGCTCAACGCGCTCAGGACGTAGGAGTCTTCGAGCTCGGCCTCCTCGTAGGTCTGCCAGACGTCGGGATAGCCGACTTGGACCCCGAGGTTTGCCAGCTTCTCGCGCGCGGTCTCCTTGGTCTCCTCCGACATCCAGTCGATCTGCTCCAAACGGTCGCCGAAGGCGATCACCAGCTCGTCGACCAGCGTCTCGATCTGCTCCTTGGCCTCCGGCGGGAAGTGCTCGGCGACGTAGAGCTGGCCAACCGCGTCCGGGTAGACCTGGTTGAGCAGGGCCAGGACGCGCTCCTCCAACGGCCGCGACTCCTCGACCCCGGAGAGCACCCGGCCGCTGAAGTCGAAGATGGTGGTGTAAATGTCTTGATCGAGCCGGGCGCCGAAAGTCCAAAGCACTTCGAGCTTCAGATAGTCCTTGATGACCTCGATCGGCGTCGCGTCGAGGATGCCGGCCAGGGCGTCCAGGTAGCGGGTTTCGGTGACGATGAGGGTGTCGACATCCTCCATCCCGAGGGTGTCGACGAATTGGTCCCAATTCATCATCGGGTATTGCTCGGCCAGCTCGGCGAGCGACATGGGGTTGTTCGCCAGTGAAAAATTCTGTTGCTCTTCGCGGGTCAACGTCGGCTCGGCCAGGAAAACCTCGAAATCGTATGACGCTTGGGCGGCGGCGGTTGCCTCCTCCGGGCTGTAACCAAGATACCCAAGCAACTCCGCGTTGGTCTCAACGTAGAGCGGCCGGATCTCCTCGAACGAGGGGTCGTCGCCCAGGTAGTAATCCCGGTTGGGCAGGGCAAGGAACGGTCCACTCAGATAGGGGGCATAGATCGAGGCGTCGTTGAGATCGGGTGAGACGTAGATCGAGAGCACGCCGCCGACGCTTTCGAAGATCGCGCCTTGCTGATAGGCGTGTAGTTCTTCCAGGCTCGTGATTGCATCGATGTCGTCGATGAATGGCAGGATCGGCGAGAGTCGCTCCTCGTTTCGCTGATCCATATCCATGCCTTGGGCAAAGAGCTGGACCGCCTTCCACTGGTCGGAGCCCTCTTCCAGGGTGTCACTCTCTTCCAGCCCGCGCAGGAGCGCCAGCAGATCGATCTGCATTTGGTCGTTCAGCTCGGCAAAGACACCATACGAGCCCATGTCAGCCGGGATGTCGGTGCGGTCGAGCCAGCCGCCGTTGGCGAACCGGTAGAAATCCTCCCGCGGATCAACCGAGAGGTCCATATCCGCCGGATTGAGCCCATGCAGCGACCCGTGGTCGGCCACGGCGGGGGCGACCGTCGAAATGAGTAGCGAGCAGGCAACCAGGAAACCGAGCAGAGACCAGCGCCGATCGACCATCGGGAAGACTCCTTCCAAAGAGAAACGCCGTCGTCTCCTCACTCCAGTGTGCGGTTGGCGGACGGCTCACATGAGCTCGGCTAAGGAAACGGGATCGTTTCGCTCTTATACCATACCAATCAGTTCCCACCGGCAACCATGCCGGCGTGGCGACGAGAAATCGAGCGCCGCGGACGGTGTATGGTAGGCGCGGCTACTGCCGGCGCCCAGCGTCGCGAGCTACTCGGGCTCGCCAGCGCGGCGCCACGGCAGGAGCAGCCGTTCGCTCACCGCGACGATGGCGAAGAGGCCGACGCCCATCAGCGACAACAAGAAGATCGCGGCGATGACCCGTTCGGTTTGGAATTGGGCCATCGCCCTGGTTAAGAGGTAGCCTAGTCCGGCCCGTGCTCCGACCAGCTCGCCAAACACGGCGCCGATGACCGCCACCGCGACCGCGATCCGAGCCCCAGCAAAGAGGAACGGCAGCGCCGATGCAGCCGCGCCAGCCGGAACCGGGTCCAGCGGCCGGCGCCGAAGGTGCGGAGCATGGCGATCACGTCCGGATCCGTCGCCCGCAGCCCCTCGACCATGTTGACCACGATCGGGAAGAAGGCGATGAGCGCGGTGACGAGCACTTTCGGCAGCAGCCCATAGCCGAACCAGATCAGCAGCAACGGCGCCAGGGCCGGCACCGGCACGGTCTGGCTGGCAACCAGCAGCGGGTAGAGCGACCGATCCAGCGCCGGCGAGCTATCGATCGCGATCGCGAGGAGGACGCCGGCAATCAGCGCGAGGCTGAAACCCAGCAGCACCTCGCTCAACGTGACGATGCCATGCTCGAACAGGAGTGCCCGCTCAACGACCAGCGTCTCGGCCACCGCGCTCGGCGGCGGCAACAGCCAAGAGGGGACCTGACGGACGCGGACCACCGTCTCCCAGGCCGCCAGCACGGCGGCGATCAGGAGTGCCGGCGCGATCCAATGCCACACCCGGTTCACGGTATCGCCATTCCGGCCGGTCATGTCCCCGCCTCGTCGAGAACGCCGAGCGCGGCCAGGATCGCCGACTTGTGGGCGACAAACGTGGCCGAGGTGACGACCGGGCGCCGCCGGGGCCGGTCGAGCCCGATCCGCTCGACCAGGGCGATCCGGCCCGGACGCGGCGTCAGGACAATGACCCGGTCCGCTAAGAACACCGCCTCGTCAACGTCGTGCGAGACGAGGAGCACCGATTGCCGCTCCCGTTCCCACATCACGAGCAGCCACGACTGCATCTCCACCCGTGTCAGGGCGTCAAGGGCGCCAAATGGCTCATCAAGCAGAAGCAACGACCGATTGGGAAGCACCGTGCGGAGAAACGCGACCCGTTGCCGCATGCCGCCCGAAAGCTGGTTCGGATATGCCCGCTCAAATCCGGTCAGGCCAAACTCCGGAAATCTGGCCGTCGCCGCCGCTCGCGCCCGCGCTTTCGACACACCGCCGGCTTCCAACGCCAGGGCCGCGTTCTCCACCGCGGTCCGCCATGGCAAGAGTAGGTCACGCTGTCGCATATACGCCGAGCGACCCAGCCGCCGCGCGGCGGAAAGCGGCTCGCCATCGATCATGATTTCGCCCTGATCGGGGGCGATCAGCCCCGCCACAAGATCGAGCAGCGTGCTTTTCCCCGATCCAGAG
>JACCYK010000254.1 GCA_013696525.1 Chloroflexia bacterium | reverse complement strand
GCATATCGAAGGGGCGGAGGCGATCGATCCCGGCCTCGATGCGCTGGAGGTTTACCACGCGGCCGGGTTGCGGTCGCTTGGCATCACCTGGTCACGGCCAAACATCTTCGCCTCCGGCGTGCCGTTCAAGTTTCCGTCTTCGCCGGACACCGGGCCCGGTCTGACCGATCTGGGTAAAGACCTGGTCCGGGCCTGCAACCGGTTGGGGATCATGCTCGACCTGTCCCATCTCAATGAGCAAGGATTCTGGGATGTGGCCGCGCTGACCGGGTCGCCGCTGGTGGCGACCCATTCCAACGCCCACGCGATTTGCCCATCGGCCCGGAACTTGACCGACAAGCAACTGGCGGCCATCCGCGAGAGTGACGGCATGGTCGGCCTCAATTTCCATGCCGGCTTCTTGCGTCCCGACGGGCAGGCGGATCCCGATATGCCGCTCTCGATCATGGTCGACCATGTCGATCACCTGGTTGAGCACCTGGGGGAGGACCGGGTCGGCTTCGGCTCCGATTTCGACGGCGCCCTGATGCCGGGCGAGATCAAGGACGCCACCGGGCTGCCTCGCCTCGTCGCCGCCCTCCGCGACCGCGGCTACGACGATGCCACGCTCCGCAAGCTCGGCTCCGAAAATTGGGTCCGGGTGCTCAAGCGCACGTGGGGGGCCTGAGGCGCTGCCCTGGTTGGGGATTCCGCGACGCGGGTGAAGCTCTCAGGTCGCGTCCTGGGCGGACAGCGGCAGGGTGACCGTGAAGGTGCTGCCGGCGCCCGCTTGGCTTTCCGCCGTGATCGTGCCGCGGTGCTGCTCCACGATCTGCTTGGCGCCGGCCAGCCCGACCCCGGAGCCCGTGATGGTGCCGACATTGCCGCCCCGGCGCCGGACGTCGAAGACGTAGGGCAGGTCGGCCGCTGGAATCCCAATCCCCTCGTCCCGGACCTCCAACACCGCCGTCGCCTTGAAACGAATCAGCCGGACCAGGATCTCACCGCCGGCCGGACTGTACTTGAGGGCGTTGCCGAGCAGGTTCGCCACCACCCGGCGCAGGCGCCGCTGGTCCCAGTCACCAACCATGGCGCTGTCCTCGGGGTCGAACCGGATCGCGTGTGGTCCCGTGGTGGCTGGGAACTTGGCCACGACATCACGGACGAGGGCGACGAGGTCGGTCGATTCAATCGTCAGCTCGACCGGCTGGCCCGCCGTCAGCCGGGCGTGGTCGCTCAATTCTTCGATCAGTTCGTTCATCCAGGTCGCTTGTTCCTCGAATTCGGCGAGCCGGGCGGTGAGCGAAGCGGCGTCGGGCAGACCCTGGCGGGTGATTTGGCGCTGGAGCAGTTGGGTTTGGCCGAGCATTGCCGTCAGCGGGTTCTTGAGGTCGTGGGTCAGCGAATCGAGGATCGTCTGGCGCTCATATTCAGCCCGGATCCGCTCGGTGATGTCGCGGTTCGTTTCCAGGATCAGCCGCCGGCCGTCGATGTCGATGGCCTGCTGACGGCTCTCAACGACGACGACGCGACCATCCTTGGCCATGTGCCGCGGCTCGCCGGTCCAGGCGCCGTCGCGGTCAAGCGCGGCGAGCACCGCGGCAATTGGCATCGGATGGATCGTCTGGAGCAGGTCGTGGCTGCGTTTGCCGATGGCGTCGTCCCTCGTGTAGCCGTACAACTGCTCCGCTCCTCGGTTCCATTCGACGATGCCATCGTCCTCACCGCGCACGAAGATCGGTTCGTACGACAGATCGATCAGCCGCGCCTGGCGTTGAATCGTTGCCTCGGCGTCCTTGCGGGCCGTGATATCGACGCTGGCGCCGAGGATATCGGTGACCGTGCCCGCCACGTCAACAACGGGGCCACCCCGGCTGAGCAGCCAGCGCACGTCGCCGTCTTCCTTGCCGCCGGGGTACCGGATCCGGTACTCGATGTCGACGGGCCGGCGCTCAACCAGAATGCGCTCAATGTAGCTGGCGAGGCGCGGCTGATCGTCCGGATGCAGCACCTTGAAGAACCGCTCGGCGCTGATCTGGTCGCCGGCATCGGGCAGGCCCAGCAACCGGCGGTACGAATCGCCGACCTCGGCAACGTTGTGTTCCAGGTCCCATCGCCAAGTGCCGACCGAGCCGACCACGAGCGTCGCCTGCGCCTCATCGCGCGCCCGGCGAG
>JACCYK010000236.1 GCA_013696525.1 Chloroflexia bacterium | reverse complement strand
AGAGAGCTGAGCGGAGGACCGATTTCGGGGTGCGCCCAGGTCTCGTTCTCCCCGGCGGGCGACCTGTTGCTCGTCAGCCAGATCACCGCTAACACGATTACCGCTTTTCCCGTCACCGATGACGGGACCCTCGGCGACCCGATCGAGAATGCCCCGGCCGGCAACGGGCCGTTCGGGTACACCTTCGATGGTGAGGACCGCCTGCTGCTGACTCAGAACTCCCAAGCGGCGACCGGGCTGGGCACGGTTGCCTCGTACACGATTGAGGAAGATGGCCAACTCTCGGTGATCGGCGACAGCGTCTCTACCGGCGAGACCGACCCGTGTTGGGTTGTCGTCACCCCGGACGGGGCCTACGCTTTCGTCACCAACTTCGGGCCCAGCGGGCTCCTTGGCGGCGTTTCCGATGCCGCGCGGCGCGGCACCGTCTCCAGCTTCCGGATTGGCGACGACGGCGCGCTTGAGCTGCTCGCTGCTGAGGCGGCCCAGCTTGGAGTCGGCGCCGCCGACATGGCGATCGCCGGCGACGGCAGCTACCTGTATGCTCTCAACACGGTCGAGGGATCGATCACCGGCTTCGCCATCGGCGAGGATGGTAGCCTGACCCTCATCACCGCCGTTGGCGGCCTGCCGGCCAACGCCATCGGCCCTTTGCCCCTGAACATGGGGTTGGCGGCCCGCGACGCCGGATAGGCAAACTGTCGCGACGCCGTTGTCGCTGGCGACCGGCCGCGGGCCACACCCCGGAGCCGGTCGCTACACCTGATCCGAACGGCAAGCGCCCGGCGTGGCCAATGAACGACCGACGGCGTAAGGAGACCTCCATGCAACGTGCCGCGCCAGCCGCTACCGGGCCGCCGGCGGCCGATTCGCGGCGGATCGCGGACTACGGCTTGCTCGCCGACTGCAACTCGGCAGCATTGGTCGACCGTCAGGGATCGATCGACTGGCTCTGCCTGCCGCGCTTCGACAGCCCGGCCATCTTCGCCCGGCTGCTTGACCCGGCGGCGGGGCACTGGTCGATCCGGCCGGCCGGCGCCTACAGGACCGAGCGGCGCTACCTGCCGGGGACGCTCGCGATCGAGACGACCTTTGTCACCGATGGCGGCGTCATCCGGCTGCTCGACGCGATGGCGTTCGCGGACGGACAGCGCGTCCACGAGCTCGGCCTGGACAGCCCGCACCAAGTGCTCCGCCTCATCGAAGGGGTCACGGGCACGGTCGATGTCCTGATGGAGCTGGCGCCCCGGCCGGAGTACGGGCTGGTCCGGCCACTGTTCCGGCAAACCGCATATGGGGGACGCACCTTTGGCGGCCCGAATCAAATCGATGTCCGGGCCGGGGTGCCGGTCACGATCGCGGACGCCACGATGCGGGCCGCGTTCCGCGTCGACGCGGGCCAGCGGGTTGGCTTCGCGTTGCGATGGATTGGGATTGAGGACACATCATCGGTCGCGTGCGCGCCAGACCGGGTCGCCGCCCGGATCGCCGACACCGTCGCCGGCTGGCAGTCGTGGGAAGACGCGCACGACATTTACCGCGGCGCCCATCGCGATCAGGTGCGGTTGAGCTCCCGCGTCCTCAAGGGGCTGACCTATCGTCCGACCGGGGCGATCGTGGCCGCGCCGACGACCTCGCTGCCGGAAGCCATCGGCGGCGCTCGCAACTGGGACTATCGCTATGCCTGGGTCCGGGACGCCAGCCTCACGCTTGAGGCGCTCTACATCGGGGCCTGCTCCGACGAGGCCGAGCGCTTCGTCTCCTTTATGACCAGCTCGGCCGGCGGCCATGTCGGCATCGACGATCCCTTGCAAATCATGTACGGCATCGGCGGCGAGCATGACCTGTCGGAACGGGAGCTGCCCCACCTCCGCGGCTGGCGGGACTCGCGGCCGGTCCGGGTGGGCAATGACGCCTGGAATCAGACGCAGCTCGATGTCTACGGCGAGCTGTTGAATGCCCTGCATCTGTACCAGGAGCAATTAGGGGAGTTGCATCCCGAGATCCAACGCTTCGTCGCCTACCTGGCCGGCGCCGCCGCGCAACGCTGGGAGGAGGCCGACGCCGGGATGTGGGAGATGCGAGGCGAGCCGCGGCATCACCTCTCGTCGAAAGTCCTCTGCTGGGCGGCGTTGGACCGCGCGGTCGATCTGGCGCCGCGGCTGGGCGGCCACGGCCGGCCCGCGGCGTGGGCGGCAGCGCGTGACCGCATCCGCGAGGCCATCCTCGAACGCGGCTGGAGCGAGCGCCGGCAGGCGTACAGCCAGACCTTCGATGCCGACGAGCTGGATGCCGCCGCGTTGCTGATGCCGCTCGTCGGCTTCCTGCCGGCGACTGATCCAAGGATGCGCTCGACAATTGAGGCCATCGCTCGCGACTTGACCGTGCACGGACTGGTCCTCCGCTACCGCAACGCGGTGGGTCTCAATGCTGACGGGCTGGACGGCGAGGAAGGGACGTTCGTCATCTGCTCGTTCTGGCTCGTCTCCTGCCTGGCCCTGGCGGGTGAGGTGGAGCGAGCGGCGGCCCTCTTCGACCGGATCGCGGGCCACGCCAACGACCTCGGCCTGCTGGCGGAAGAGATCGACCCCGCCAGCGGCGAGCAACTGGGTAACTTCCCCCAAGCGTTCAGCCACGTCGGTCTGATCATCGCCGCCTGGCAGCTCGACCAGGCGAACGGGGCCGACGGGGCTGCCGGCGAGATCGGGGCGAACCGGTCCGGCGTGGACCGGCAAAATGACGACGACGGCTGGTGGGCTCGCCTCCGCGGGCGGCTCTTCCCGGATCGTTCGGCTCATTCGGGTGGTTCTCGGCACGATCGCGGTCGCGAGGCGCGGACTTCCAGTCCAGCGCCTGCTGCCGCCGGATTGCCCCAGCCGCGGACCATCCGGGCTAGAACGCGACCTGATCGCTGCCTTTGAGCTTGAGCAGGGCCCGGGTTTCGTCCGGGGTGGCGGGCGCCAGCGACAGCTCGCCCAGGATGCGGACCATTTTCGCCACCAGGTCGGCGTTCGATTTGGCCAGCTCGCCCTTGCCGATGTAGATGTTGTCTTCGAGGCCGGTGCGGACGTTGCCGCCCATGATGGCGCCCATCGTGGTCAGGTTGATCTGGTGGCGGCCGGCGCCGAGGATCGACCAGAGATAGGCGTCGCCAAAGAGGCGGTCGGCGGTCCGCTTCATGTGGAGGAGGTCTTCGACATCGGTGCCGACGCCGCCGAGGATGCCGAAAATGGTCTGGACGAAGAGGGGTGGCTCCACCACGCCGCGATCGAGCATGTGGGCCAAGTTGTAGAGGTGGCCGACGTCGTAGCACTCGAACTCGAAGCGGGTGCCGTGGGCGCCGAGCCGGGTCACGATTGATTCGATGTCGGCGAAGGTGTTGCGAAAAATGGTGCCGCTGGAGCGTTCCAGGTAGTCTTTCTCCCAGTCGTGCTGGTACTCCTTGATCCTGGACATCATCGGATAGAGCCCGAAGTTCATCGAGCCCAGGTTGAGCGAGCACATCTCGGGTTGCATGGCGAGCGGGCCGGCCAGCCGCTCCTCGATCGTCATGTGATGGGCGCCGCCGGTGGTGATATTGATGATGGCGCCGGTGTTGGCTTTGATTCGCGGCAAGAATTGGGCGAACACGGAGGGGTCGGGCGTCGGGTAGCCATTCTCCGGGGTCCGGGCGTGGAGGTGGAGGATGGCGGCCCCGGCTTCGGCGGCGCCGATCGCCGACTCCGCGATCTGGTCCGGCGTGATCGGCAGGTAGGGTGTCTGCGAGGGGATGTGGATGGCGCCGGTGATGGCGCACGAGATAATCACCTTGCGAGCGGCCGCGGCCATCGGGTCCTTCTCCTCCGTCGCGCCGTCGGTATCATGCGATGCATCTTACCCGATGGGCCCGGCGTGGGATACTGGGACATCTGGTGGCCGCTTGACGATCGACGTAGTCGTCCGAGGAGGTGAGGTCTCATGGCACGAACGTGTCGCTCGCTGGCGCCGGCCGTGTTGTTCGGGCGCTTGACGATTGGGAGTATGTTGCTGGCGCTTGTCGCCGGCACGGCGATCGCGCCGGCAGCGGCGCAGCCACTGCCCGACGATGTCCGCACCATTGTGGTGACTGGCACCGGCGTCGCCACCGCCCCGGCCGAAACCGCCCGCATCCAGTTCCTGATCGCCACCTACGGCGATATCGGGCGGGGCGACATGCCGATGTCGGAGGCGGCGATCGAGGCGCAAAACGAGATGCTCCAGAGCACGCCGGTGGCGGAGCAGAGCCAGATTCCTTCGGTCAGCGACGTCTTTGGCCCGGTCGTGTTGACCGAGGAGGACCTGGCGCCGGTGATCCTGGCGGTGATCGATGCCGGTGCCCCGGAGGATGCGATCACGGTCCAGACCGGTCCCGCGATCGGCGGCTTCTATGGCCCCGGCGCCCCCGGGTATGGCCTGGTCGAGATCCTGCTGCCGGACCCAACCTTGGCGCGGGTGAACGCCATCGTCGAGGCCGCGAACTCGAGCGCCTTGGGCGTCCTGGCGCTGCAGTCGGCCGGCGTCGAGTACAACGTGGCCGATTGCGGTTCGCTCCTGGATGCCGCCCGGCAAGCCGCCTTCGACGACGCTCGCGCGCGGGCCGAGGCGCTGGCACCGCATATTGGCGCATCGGTCGGAGTGCCGGTCCAGGTCAACGATTTCGGCACGTCGCTGCCGCAAGGCGGTACCAGTTGCCCGCCGACGCCTGATATGGCGTATGGGCTGTACGGCCCATCGCCCGGCTTCAACACGCCGCCGTTCAACGGCCTGGCGCCGGCCGAGGCCCGCGTCGTGGTCCAGTTGTCAATGACCTACGAGTTCGAGCTGGCGCGTCAATAGCGCCGCGCCGGTCATCGTTTTGCGTCATTCTTGATCCCCATATACGCTACCCGGCGTGAGGAGCAAACGTGACGAGCTGGGGGGGGGACGAATGGCAATGACGGCGGTGGGTCTGCCACTGGCGGAGATTGATACGCCGGCGCTCGTGATCGACCTTGACGCGATGGATCGTAACATCGCGGCGGTGGCGGGCGAGCTGACGGCGCGGGGGGTTGCCTGGCGGCCCCACGCCAAAGGGCACAAATGCCCCGCCATCGCGCACCGCCAACTGGAGGCGGGGGCGATCGGCGTCACCTGCGCCAAGCTGGGTGAGGCCGAGGTGATGGCCGCGGCCGGGGTGCGAAGCATCCTTATCGCCAATCAGGTGGTGGGCCCGCTCAAGACCCGGCGGCTGGCGGCGCTGGCGGCTGGCTCGGGGGCCGAGGTCATCGTCGCGGTTGACAGCATCGGCAACGTACATGAGTTGGATGCGGCCGCCCACGAGCGCGGGGTGCGCCTGCCGGTGGTGATCGAGGTCGATACCGGGATGCAGCGGGCCGGCGTGGCGCCGGGCGATCCGGTGGTGGAGCTGGCGCGGGAGATCGTCGCCTGCCCGAACCTGCGGTTCGCCGGGGTGATGGCCTGGGAAGGGCACGCCCTGAGCATCGCCGACAGCGAGGCGCGGCGGCAGGAGGTGACGGCGGCGGTCGAGCGCCTGACGCGAAGCGCCGACGCCTGCCGCGAGGCGGGGATGCCGGTCGAGATCGTCTCCTGTGGCGGCAGCGGCACCTATCTCACAACGGGCGGTCTGTCGGGTGTGACCGAGGTGCAGGCGGGCGGGGCGACGCTGGGCGACTCGTTCTACCGGGGCCTGGGGGCGCCGGTCGAGCGGGCCTTAGCCCTGATGGTCCAGGTAACGAGCCGGCCAACGCCGGACCGGATCATCGTCGATGCCGGCCGCAAATCGACCGATCCCAACCTGCATAGCCCGGTGCCGCTGGGCGTCGAGGGGGTGGTGCGGGTCACGCTGTCGGCCGAGCATGGCCGGATCGAGCTGGACCGGCCGAGCCCGCTGAAGGTGGGCGATCGCCTCGATTTGGAGATCGCCTATCATGACCATACGGTGCATCTGCACGACGACTTGTACGTGGCGCGCAACGGCGTCGTGATCGCGGTCTGGCCGGTGGCGGGCCGGGGCAAGGCCGCGTGAGTGAGCGGCGACGATCGGCGCGATCGCCACAACGTCTTGACGAACTGGGGCGCCGCCAGGGACACGAATTGGGTCTGGTCAGCCAAGCCGCCGCTCCGGCTGGCAACGGACGCCAGGGTCTCGGTTCAGGTGGCAACGGCTTCCAGCCAACCAATCTGGACCTGGCGCTGGCGACCGTCATCGCGATCGGGCTGCCGTTCGCGACCGCGAGCTTGTTTGACCGCACCGGCGGCGCGCTCGCCAGCCTCATGCTCTATTACCTCGTCTGTTGTGTCTGGGTGGTTCGGTGGCGGCGCGGCCGGCTCGACTATCACTGGCCGGGGCGCTGGCCATGGCTGATCTTCCTCCCCAGCCTGCTCCTGCCGGCGGCGATTGCGGCGATCAATATCGAGGCGCTGCCGCGGGCCGGGGCACCGCTCGGCGCGGTGGTGGCAACGCTCGTGGTCTGGGGGGCCTCAACGCCGCGTTCGAGCAGTTGTCGTGGTTCTACGTGCTGGACGCCTGGCGTGACCGGTGGCGTGATGGCCCACGGCGCTGGGTCGGGCTCGGGGTGCTCCTGCTATTGGTGCTGGCCGGCTTGATCCACGCGTTGTTTTGGGCGAAATTCCTGCCGATCGCCGAACCGACCGAGCTGACCCGATTCAGCATTCCGCTCAACCTCGGGTTGACCGGCGCCTACTACTGGCTCTACCGGCGTTCTGGCTCGATGTGGCCAGTCTTCGTCGTGCATTTCCTGGTCGATGCCCAACTCGTCTGGATCCCGCAATACTCGATCCTGCCGGACATTTAGCTCGAGGCCGAGCCGCGGGCGTTCGACCGCTATACTGAGTGGGCACGTCTCATCGGTCGACGCCAGGTGGGAAATTGTCATGCAGCGAACGCTCACGATCACACTGGACGAGGCTGTCTACCGGGAGTTACATGAGCAAGTGGGCCAGGACGAGATCAGCAGCTTCATCGAGAAGTTGGTCCGTCCGCACCTCTTCACGTTCAACGCGGACGATTTAGAGGCCGACTATCGGGAGATGGCCGCGGATGAAGATCGCGAGCGTGAAGCAGCCGAATGGGCGGATGGATTGATCGCTGACGCATCCTCGTGACTGATCGTGCATATCAGCGTGGCGCGGTGCATTGGGTCGATTTCTCAAGGAGCCGCGGCGGTGAAGTGAGGAAAGTCCGTCCCGCGATTAACATCAGCAGCGACATCGCGAATCGGTTGCTCAACCGCGTCCAAGTGGTGCCAATGACGTCGAACATCAGTCGCGTCTTCGCCAGCGAGGCGCTGGTCCACCTCGGTGGCTCGACAAGCAAGGCGATGGCTGATCAGATCACCACCGCGACCAAGGAACGGCTTGGTGATCGACTGGGGAGGCTGACCGCCGAGGACATGGCCGAGGTTGAGGGTGCCATTCGACGCCAGCTCGGGCTGCAGGGCAGATAGGCTCCGACGCCAATCCGGAGTTCACCCGATCGACGCTGTCTGTGCCGGTGGCAACGGCGCGGGCCCGCGGGAATCGGGCCACTCCTCGTGAAACTCGACGTCGTCGACGTCGCGGACCGCTTCGTAGCCGATGGCCTGGTAGATGTGGTTCGAGGTTGGGTTGGCGCGGTCGGTGTAGAGGAAGCAGAACGCGCGGCCGGCATCGAGCATCAGCTGGCTGAGGGCCGCCGTCGCCGCCGTGGCGTAGCCGTGCCGGCGGTGCTCGGGCGGCGTGTAGACCGGGCCGATCCTGATCCCGTGCGGGGTGGGGCCGGTGGCGCCGGCCAGCGTCACCGGTTCGCCAGCGACTTCCCAGAACCAGAAGCCGCCCTGCTCGCTGTCGAGCCGGGTGTCGGCGCCGTGGACGATGCGCTCACGATCGGCATGCAGGTCAGCCTCGACGGCGAAGGCGGTGTACCAGGCGATGATCGACTCGCGATCGAGCCGGGTGGTGCGGCGGAGCCGGCCGGGGGTGACGGGGACCGGCTTGACCTGGCGCAAGGCGAAGATGCGCAGGGAGAGGCCAACGCCGGCCTGGAGGACGGTCCGTTGCTGCCACAGCTCGCCAAATCGCCGGCTCAAGCGGGTGGGACCGGTGACGCCGGGGAGCGTGGCACCGGCTTTGGCCAGGCCGGCGGCGACGAGGTCGAGCGCGGCCGGAACCTCGCTGGTCGAAAGCAGCAAGTTGTACGGCGGCGTCCGCATGAAGGCGGCAACGACCTCACCGCCGTCGTCCACGGTTGCCAGATAGGGTGGCAGCGGGTAATGCCGCGGCGTGGCGATCAGGGTATCGATCAGGCCGAGCATGAGGTTGTTGGCGGCCTCGTGCCGCAGGAGGAAGGGCTCGGCGCGATGCCGGAAGGCAACCGCCGAGTCGTAGGTTGTCAGGCGCGGCGAGGAAGTCGGCATCTGATCCCTTTTGCCTAAAGTTTCAGCAGGCCGAACGCATCCTTGTACCGTGGGTCATCGCGGCGGAAGGTGTCGGGGTGGGTGCCGTTGCGCACCGCCATCTGGTACGCCAGGATCTGCATGGGGACGACCGCCAGCAGTGGCGAAAGGTCCTCCGGCAAGGAGGGGAGGCTGAACACGGTTGCCTCCGGCGCGCCCGGCGCCGCGTCGCCCACGAGCCAGAGCCGCGCTCCCATCGCCGCCAGGACGGCGGCGACCTCGGCCACGCGGGAGGCGCCGGCGCCAGCGACGTTCACCAGCACGGCGAGGTCGCCGGCGTTGACCGCCACCATCGGCCCATGCAGGAACTGCTCGACCGCCAGGGCATCGACGCGGCCGTAGGCGGCCTCGCGGGCCTTGATCACCAGCTCCAGGGCGGTGGCCTCGTTCGGCCCGGCGGCGGCGGCGTAGACTTGGCCGCGGACCGCCAATCGTGCCACCGGCTCAATCTCGCTTTCCCGCGCCAGGACCGTTGCGACCTGATCGGGCAGCGCGGTCAGGGCATCCCGCCACTGGCTCACCTGAGCGTTGCCGCTCCGCTCGCCGAGGGCGGTGGCGACTTGGGCGAGGACCGTCATTGCCGTCAGGTGGGACGAGGTGTAGGCGGCGGATTGCTCCCGCTCGACCGTGCGCAGGACACGTTGCGAGCCGGGATGCTCCGCCGTCAGGCTGCCAACGGAGATGATCGTGGCTCCCGCCTCGCTCGCGCGGGCCAGCGAGGCCGCCGAATACTGTTTCACCCCGGTGTGGGCCATGATGACGACGGCATCATCGGCCCGGAGCGGATAACTCTCCGGGTAGAGGGCGAAGTCGAAGGAGGAGACCGCCCGGGCATCGAGCCCGGCGGCGCGCAACAGCCAGGCGCCGGCGAGGGCGGCGTGATAGCTGGTACCGATGCCGATGACAAAGACACGGTCAGCGGCGGCAATGAGCCCCGCCGCCGCGCCGGCCTGGCCCCAGCCCGCATCGCCGAGGACCCGGCGCAGGTCGTCCGGTTGGCGGTGCATGGTCTGGTACATCTTCGAATCGGTCGTCGGGTTGCTCACGTCGTTGCCTCCTCGTTCAGAGCGCGGGATGGGCGGGACCGCGTGCGGACAATAATCAGGCCGGCCATGACGACCGCGGCGCCGATCAACTTGACCGGGCCGAACGCCTCGTGCAAGACGATGGCCGAAAGGGCGCCGCTGGTCACCGGCACCAAGAGTTGAAAGCTGGTGGCGGCGGCGATCCCGCGCTTGGCAATGCCCCAGTTCCAGAGCATATACGCCACGTAGACGGGGAAGACGACCGTATACAGGATCGACCACCAGCCGCCGGTCGTGACCGCGGCCCAGTCCTGGGCCAGCATACCGGGCAGCGTCACCAAGAGCAGGGGAATGGCCCCGGCCAGGACGGAATAGGCGGTATAGGTCTCCGGCCGGTAGCGGCGGACCAAGGGCCGGTTGACAATGCCGTAGACGGCGAAGGAGATGGCGGCGCCGAGGCTGAGGAGATCGCCGCCGAGAGAGCCGGCGTCGTCTCGTTTGCTGGACAAGAAGATGACGACGCCGGCCAGGGCGACGACGAGCCCGAGCCAGGCCCGGCCGCTGGTCGGCTCGCCGGTGACGGCCAGGATGACCACCGAGATGAGGGGCACCATCGCGATCAGGAGGGCGGAGGAGAAGGGTGAGGTGCGATCCAGGCCCAGGGCGTAACAGAACTGGTAGACCGTGAAGCCCGAGAGCCCGGCCGCGATGAACCGGGGCAGATCGGCCCGATCCAGCCCCCGCTGGCCCGGCCGGCCGCGGATCAGGAGGACGGCGAAGGCGAGGATCGTAATCAGCACGAAGCGGGTAAAGGTCATCGCCAGCGGGTTGATCTGGGCATAGACCGACTTCATCAAGATATGGGAGGTCGACCACAGCAGCACGACCGTCAGCAGCGCCAGCTCGGGCCCGAACCTCAACCCGAACGAGTCACGCGATGCGGTGCGATCGGCGGCAACGGTTGACATAAATAACGAACTCCGGCTCCGATGGACAACGGCGCGCCGTGACGGACGACGATCAGGTGCTGTGCATGGAACCGGGGCCGCGCTCCAATGTGAGATGCGACCGGCCCCGGTTCCATGCCCCGGGCGATGGCCTGGCGGCATCATCGCGTACGAGGTCGAGACATGGAGACCGGGCCGGGCGCTCGTGCCAGGTCAACCAACGCGGCATGGACTCGGCGGCACTGTTGGATTTGGCCGAGGGATTGACAACGGCCAAGCGATGGTCGATGATTGCTAACAATCAGCAACTGAAACCGGTGGGGCGGCAAGGGACGGCGAGGTCGGCCATGCGCGCGGGACGGGAGCCGTCACGAGACGGAGCGCTCAATCTGAACGACGCCCCGCCGCGCCAATCGGCGCCGTCCGCCGCCGACCTGCAAGCGGTGCTCTCGCTGCCGGAGAACCAGGCGCTGGCGGTCAGCATCGCCAGCCGGCTGCGGGACGCCCTCCTGGCCGGGTACTTCGGCCCCGGCGAGCAATTGCGGGAGGAACCGCTGGCGCGCTCGATGGGGGTCAGCCGGGGGCCGGTGCGCGAGGCGCTGCTGCGGCTGGAGCGGGAAGGGTTGGTCGTCGTCCGGCGCAATCGGGGCGCCTTTGTGGCGCGACTCTCGGCCCAGGATTTGGAAGAGGTCTATACCCTGCGGGTGGCGATTGAGTGCCTGGCGGTGCGGCGAGTGGTCCGGTTGGCGACCGATGCCGAGCTCGATGCTTTGCAGGCGGTGGTCGACCAGATGGCCGCCGCCGATGCCCGCGGCGTGACGGAGCAGGAGGCGGCCGAGCTCGACCTCCGGTTCCATGACCTTGTCTACCTCGCCAGCCAGCATCGCCGTCTCAACGAAAGTTGGGGTAACCTGCGGCCCCAAGCTCACATTTTGCTGCTGAACCGGAACGTGGCGCGGGAAGACTTCCGGGAGTTCCTGGTCCAAGGGCACCAATGGATCGTCGATGCCGTGCGCGACCGTGACGAGGACCGGGCGGTGGCCACCATCGAAGACCACCTGCGCGGCTCGTACGAGCGGGTGGCCGCCGGCCTCGACCTTCGGGCCGGTCGGACGGCGGGCGAAGGAGCGGACGGTGGCCGCTAAGCTGTTCGACCTCGGCGGCCGGGTGGCGGTCGTCACCGGGGCGGCGGCGGGAATCGGGCGGGCGATCGCGGTCGGCTTGGCCGGGCACGGCGCCGACGTGCTCATCTGCGACATCAATGCCGAAGGGTTATCCGGCACGGTCCAAGCGATCGCGGGGCATGATCGGCGGGGCCACGGCATGCACTGTGACGTCGGCAACGATGAGGAGATCACGGCGCTCTTTGTCGAACTTGATCGTGTCTTTGGCCGGGTCGATATCCTCGTCAACAACGTTGGTCACAACGCCCGGTCGAAACCGGAGGAGCTTTCCCGCCAGGATTGGGAGTTTGTGCTCGGCACCGGCGTCACCGCCTCGCTGCGCTGCGCCCAGGAAGCGGGGCGGCGGATGATCGCCGCCGGGCGTGGCGGCAGCATCATCAACATCTCCTCGATCGCCGGGGCGACCGCGCTCGGCCGGGGCAACCTGGCCCATAGCGCGAACAAGGGCGCGCTCCATCAATTGACCCGTGAGCTGGCGGTGGAATGGGCCAAGTACGGGATCCGGGTCAACGCCATCCTGCCCTGCCAGGTCCTGACCGAAGGGTTCCAGGACTGGCTCGATTCACCGGGGTTTGACCCGGCGCTGATGGCGCGGTTTCTGGCCGGCATCCCGAGCGGCCGCCTGGCCAGGGCCGAGGATATGGTCGGGCCGGCCGTCTTCCTGGCCTCCGACGCGGCGGCGATGGTCACCGGCACTTTACTTGGCGTTGACGGCGGAAATTTGGCGCTCAATGCCGGCGGCAGTCATACCTGGTAATGGTGGCGGCGGCGGCGCGAGAGAGGAGGCGAGCCCAGAAGCATCCGGCCAAGCAGAACGTGAACGGGCCCGGCCGTGGCGCCGGGCGTGACCGGGAACGACTTTCGACAGGCGATGAAGCAAGGAGGCGAAAGTGTCTACCGACGAGACCACGCGGTCAACGATCCTGCGGCCGAAGCTGAACCGGCGCCATCTGTTGAAGACCGGCAGCGCGGCCGCGGTCGCCGGCGCGGCGACGATCGGGGCCAAGCGCAGCCCGGCCTTCGCGGCGCCGGCCGTCCTCCAGGGAGAGCAAATTACGCTGCGATACGGGACGTGGTTCTGGTACGAGCCGGGCCGGGCCGAAGCCTGGCGCTATATGATCGAGCAGTTCCACGCCGCCCAAAACGAGATCCGGATCGAGGAGTCGGGCGCCCCGTTCGACGAGTTCACGAACAACATCATCGTCCAACTGCAGGCCGGCGGCCTGGATGACGACCTGGTGCAGACCACGCCCGACCTGGTCTTGCGGCTGCTCCGGGCCGGCCAGCTCGCCTCGCTGCAAGACGTGATCGACTCGCTCGGCATCACCACCCTCAGCCCGGCCCACGATTACATCACCGTCGATGGCCAGGTGCATGGGCTGGACGTGGTCACCGTCGTCTTCGGCCTGCTCTACAACGCGCAACTGTTCGAGGACGAGGGGATCACCACCTTGCCGGCGTCGGTCGAGGAGTGGGTCGAGGTCAGCCAGGCGCTGACCAGCCGGCCCGACCAGTTCGGCATGTACTCCGCCCATCTGACCTCGGAGCCGGAGAGCTTCTGGTTCCAGCTTCAGGAATGGGCGATGCCGTTCGACGGGGTCTGGGCCAATGAAGCCGGACCGCAAGTCAACAGCGAGCCGATCATCAACGCGGTCTCGTTGTTCAAGACGTTTTACGACACCACCTTCCCCCAGGGCAGCGACGACTCGACGGCGACCCGGCAATGGGGCGACGGCCAGATCGCCCAGCAACTGATCGTCTCCGCCGCGGTCAACGTCTACCGGACCTCGGCGCCGGAGCTGTACCCGCACATCCGGTCCTACTCGCTGCCATGGGAATCGAAGCGGTCGATCGCCCGGATCCACCCGATCACGGTCAACGCCAACGGGGCGAACGTTGACGCCGCCAAGGAATTCGTCAAATTCCTCTACACGCCGGAGAACTACCGCGAGCTGCTGACCCGGCAGCTCGACGTGATCCCGGCTTATGATGTCGGCGGCCTGGACGAGTATTTCTCCGATCTGCCGTGGTTGACCGGCTACGAGGACATCTCGCCGACGACGCCGCCCGACATCATGGGCGACTTCATCTTCAACAATCAGGAGTTCGGCCAGATCGTCATCAACCGGGTGACCGAAGTCCTGACCGCCGACCGGCCGGTGGAAGAAGCGATGGCCCAGGCCCAACAGGAGCTTGAGGAGCTCGGGGGCCGGCTCGGGCTGTAGCGAGCCAGCGGTCAGGGGGAGGGGTCCGGTCCTTCCCTCTGGCCACCGACGAACGAGGATGCGAGCGTGACCACCCGCGCCGAGACGATGACCGCAACCGCCGTCGATCGCGCCCTCGAAGGGCAGCGGCGCCGGCGGCTGCCCTGGTTGCTGCCCTATCTGCTGGCGTTGCCGATCATCGCCTACGAGGGCGTCTTCATCCTCTACCCGATCTATCAGGGGTTGCGGTCGAGCTTCTTCCGGCAGCAGATCGGGATGCCGGAGGAATGGGCTGGGCTGGCGAACTACGAGCGTCTGCTCGGCGACACCGCCTTCTGGGGCGTGATGGGGACGACCATCATCTACATGGTGGCCGTCATCGCGGCGGCGATCGGGGTTGGCCTCGGCTCGGCCCTGGTGCTGAACCGGGCGTTCCGGGGCCGCACCCTGGCCCGGGCGATGATGACGATGCCGTGGTCGTTCCCCGATGTGCCGACGGTGCTGGTCTTTCTCTGGATCCTCAACCCCAGCTTCGGCGTCATCAACGTGTTTGCCCGGTTGCTGCCCTGGATCGAGGAGAACCCGACCTGGCTGCTCGATCCCCGGCTGGCGTTCGTCTCGGTGGTCGGCATTACCGCTTGGAAAGGGTTTCCGTTCTACAGCCTGGTTATCCTGGCCGCGCTGCAAACGGTGCCGAGTGAGCTGCTGGAAGCGGCCAAAATCGACGGCGCCTCGCCCCGCCAGGCGTTCTTCGCGGTGACGTTGCCGGCGATCTCGCCCACCCTCCTGTTGCTGACCGTGCTGGCCGCGATCTTCTCCTTCAAGCAGTTCACCCTGATCTGGCTGCTTACCGGCGGCGGGCCGTCCGGGGCGACGGAGACGATCGTGGTGCGCATCTACAGCACCGCGTTCCGGTTTTACGATTTTTCGTACGCGGCCGCGCTGGGCGTCGCCGGCTTTCTGCTGGCGCTGACGGTGTCGCTGGTCTTCCTGGCGGTGCAACGCCGGCAGGACATGGAGGCCGGCTGAGGCATGGCGACCGCTCCCGCGCCGGTGACCGTGGCCGGCACCGTCGCGATGACGCGCCGCCGCCGCCTGGCGCGAACGGCCCGCCGGGTTGGTTACTACCTGCTCGTCATCCTGGTCTGCGCCGTCACCTTTTCGCCGATCTATTGGATGATCGTGACCACGATCCGGCCCGTCACCGCCAACCTGCGCTTTCCACCGCAACTCTGGCCGACGGCGATCGATCTCTCCGCCTTCCGCGCCCTGTTCGACCATGAACCGATCGAGCAATGGATCTGGAACTCGACGCTGCTGTCGTTGATGGCGACGCTGATCTGCGTCGTCCTGGCGGTGCTGGGCGCCTACACGCTGTCGAGCATGCGCTGGCGGGGGCGGGGCGCCTTCGCCATCTTCCTGCTGATGACCCAGATGCTGCCGGAAGCGTTGATCATCGTCCCCATCTTCAAGATTTACCGCGATCTCGGCTTGCGGGAGAGCCTGCCCGGGCTTTCGTTGATCGATGCCGCCTTTGTCCTCCCGATCGGGGTCTGGATTTTGAAGAACATGTTCGACACGATCCCGAAGGAGGTGCAGGAGGCAGCCCGGGTCGATGGCGCGGGCCCGTTCCGGGTGCTGTTTCAGATCGTGCTGCCGTTGACGCTGCCGGGGCTGGTCGCGGTCGGGGTGGTCGCCTTCTTCTACACCTGGAACGAGTTCTTGTTCGCCCAGTCGATGATCGGTGACGATGGCCTGAAGCCGGCCTCGGTCGGGTTGGCCTCGATGATCTCGATGCTGGATACGCCGATCGAGCGGCTGCTGGCGGCGGGGTTGATCTTCGCCATCCCGCCGGTCATCTTCTACGTCGTGATGCAGCGCTACGTCATCGCCGGCATCACGGCCGGCGCGGTGAAGGGGTAAGCGTGATGGAATATCCGGACGAAAGCTTCCGTTGCCAGGATTGGCGTCGGCGGGGCGCCGGAATGAATTCCGCGCTGAGCATCGAAAAGTCCTTTCAGGACTGGGTACGATCTCGGGCTGGTTTCCAGCCGATTCACCCAGGTTTCAAATGAGTGATGGCTTGATTCGGCGGCGCGAGGAGCTTGGTCGCGCCAGGGCCGCCCTGGCGGCGGCGGGGTGCGATTACGCGCTGCTGTCGTCGCTGGCCAATGTTACCTATGCCAGCCAGTGGGAGGTGCCGGTGCCGCTCGGGGCCGGGGCGGAGCTGGCCTGGGGAGGGCCTCTGCTCTTGGTCGCGGCCCGGGACGAGGCTGCCTGGCTGATCGTGCCGAACGGGTCCGAGTCCGCGGCGCGTGCCGAGGCGGCGGTTGATGGGATCATCGGGTTCGAGACGTTCGACAGCTTCACCGCCACCGATGCCCGCCAGTCATACCTCGAT
>JACCYK010000171.1 GCA_013696525.1 Chloroflexia bacterium | reverse complement strand
CTCTTGACCTTCGCCTGTCCGTGGTGCCGGCGCACGCATAGCCATGGCGGCGGTTCGATTGACCAGCCGCCGGCCGCGGGGCATCGTGTCTCGCACTGTGCCTCGGACCAGGCGCCGAGCGGCTATGTCTTGCGGATCGTGCGTCATATCCCGGCCGCGGCCGAAGATTCTGGGGTGCTTGCTTGAAGGTCGTGAAGTGCGCCGGCATTACTCGCGGCGGCAGCCGGTGCTCATCGCCGGTCCTGCCCGGCTCGAGCTTCTGCTTCCTTCACGCTCCGGAGATGGCCGAGGCCAGGCGTGAGGCAGCCCGCAAAGGCGGCCGGAACCGCTCAGCCAAGGCGCGGGCCGCCAAGCTGGTCCCGGAGGCGATGACGGCGGCCGAGCTCGCCGGCTACCTGACCGCGCTCTTCAAGGGCGTCATGACCGGCCGGATCGAGCCGCGGGTCGGCACCGCGGCGGCAACGATCGCCAAGGTGATGATCGAGGCCCGCGCCGTCGCCGATCAGCCGACCATTGAGGACCTGCAGGACCAGCTCGTCATGCTGCGGACGATGATCGAGCGGAGCAGCGGCGGGCGGGCGGCGTGAGTGCTTCACCGCTCGTCCGCTTGCAGCGGGACATCGACGCCATCGCGCACCGGGCGGCGCCGCCAGCGCCGCTGACAGCGGTGGCGGTGGCCCAAGCCAGCGGCCTGGCGCCTGATGAATGGCAACGCACGGTCCTGGAGAGTGACGCTCGCCAGCTGATCCTGCTGTGTGCCCGCCAATCGGGCAAATCAACCATCAGCGCGGTGTTGGCAACCCACGCCGCGCTCTATCAGGCGCCGTCGCTGGTGCTCTGCCTGTCTCCGAGCCAGCGTCAATCAACCGAGCTGTTTCGCAAGTGCCTCGACATCTATCGCGCGCTCGGCGAGCCGGTCGCGGCCATCGTCCAGACCCGGTTGGAGTTGGAGCTGGCGAACGGCTCCCGGCTGGTGGCGTTGCCCTCCGGTGAGGCCAAAATCAGGGGGTTCAGCGGCGTTGATTTGTTGCTCTGCGATGAAGCCTCGCGCATCCCGGAGGCGCTCTATCAGTCGGCGCGGCCAATGCTCTCCATCTCCGGGGGCCGGTTGGTCTTGCTCTCGACGCCGTTTGGCAAGCGAGGGTTTTTCCATCACGAATGGACCGAGGGCGGGGCGTCGTGGGAGCGCACAAAGATCACCGCCCATGACTGCCCGCGGATCTCAGCCGACTGGCTAGTGCAAGAGCGGGCCACGATCGGGCAGTGGTGGTTCAGCCAGGAATATCTCTGTAGCTTCGAGGAAGCCGAGGATCAGCTCTTCCACGACCACGACATTGACGCCGCCTTTTCTGACACCATCGCCCCCTTGTGGGCGCCGGAGGGTTTGCAGCCATGAGCGTGACGACCGGGTGGCCGGAGAGCGAGATCGTGCAACGACCCGTGCCGCCGGACTGGATTGTGGGGTTGGACGCCGGCCAGTTGCGCGACTACAGCGCCCTGTCGATTCTGGAGCGCCGCGAGCAGCCGGCCGCCCATGCGCCGGTGCCCGGACCGGTGAGCTTTGCCGAGCGGTGGGGCCTCAAGAAGCTGCCCGCGGTGCCGATGGAGGCGCACTACGCCTGCGGCCACCTGGAGCGCTATCCGCTGGGCGAATCCTATCCCGATCAGGTGAAGCGCACGGTGGCGACGCTTCGCCAGCTCCGAGAAACGATTGATCGCGCCGGCGGCGGCCGGCTGATCCTCTGCCTTGACGCCACCGGGGTCGGGGTCGCGGTCGCCGACCTGTACCGCGAGGCCGATCTGTCCGGCGCCACCTTCGCGCCGATCACGATTCACGGTGGCGACACTCCGTCGCGTGATGATCGCGGCGGCTGGCGGACTCCAAAACGGGCGATTGTCAGCTATCTTCAGGTCGCCTTGCAAACCGGTCGGCTGCGGATCGCGGCATCGTTGCCGGAGGCCGCGATCCTGGCCCAGGAGTTTCGAAACTTTCGCGCCAAGATCAAGACAAGTGGCAACGATTCGTATGGACCCGCGGCCGACTGGCGGGAGTCGAGCCACGACGATTTGCTCCTCTCCATCGGTATCGCGATCTGGTATTCCGAGCACGCGATGGGCGGGATGTCGGCCGCGATGTCCGAGGCCCTGGAACAGGCGATGTCGTGGCAATCCGGGCCGGAGTATCCGCGATGATGAGAACCACGGGCGGCCGCTCGCCACCGGCACCAACACCGCGAGGATTCACGGATAGCATCAGAACATTCAGAGAGGAACATTTCCCATGGGATGGCACGAAGGAACGTTACAGGCGACGCGGCCGCTCACCAAAGTCGAGCTGGAGATGGGCCGGCAGGCGGTTCGCGATCAGGACGCCGCGATCCAGGCAAAGATCAAGCAGGAGGACGCGCGCGACGATCGCGAGCAACGCGAGAAGCGAGTGGCCCGCGAGGCTGAGCAGCGGGAACGGGCTGAGGCAGAAGTCGCGGCGATGCGCACCGCGGTCGAGCAGGATTTGCGGCTGGCCGGGGCGCCGTCCGCCGACATTGGGCGACTGGCTGATGAGGCAGTGCGTCGGTTCTTCCAGGCCCGCGCCCGGACGGCCGCCGCGACACCGCCGCTGGAGCAAACCGTAAACGAGCTGCGGGCGCTTCGGCGCGGCCGGAGCATCGGCGCGGTCTGAGCCCGCAGTCGGGTCGGTTTGAATGAGTTACTAGGAACGGGAAGAGTCAAACGAGTTCGGACGGGCTCAGGCCTACGAGTAACCGACCCGCTCTCGTTACTCGTTAAACGAACTGAGGAGGGGCAATTGCCCCTCCTCAGTTTCGCTGTGGACCCAGCTCATGCGATTCACGGGCAAACAGGTGATCAAAGGCCACCCGAACGCGGGCTAGACGAAGATGATGAAATCGCCGGTGCTCAAGAGTCCGACGGCGACAACAACCTGGTTGTCGTTCAGGAGGTCCTCGAGAGCGATGTTGTTCGCGTTCAGGAAGTTGCTCAGGAGGCTGACGTCGCCGACGGTGATGTCGACGTCGTTGTTATTCAGGACGTTGTTGAGTGCCCGGAGGTTGTTGAACGAGTCGACCACGTTGACGGTGACCACGCCGTCGTCGACCGCGAGCTGAACAACAGCCGCTATGAGGCCGGCAGCGCCGCCCGCATTGCTCTGCGCCGAGACGGTACCGACTGCGACCGAGCCGAAGAGTGTGGCCGCGAGGGCGGCCGCTGCGATGCGTTGCTTAATCATGGGTTCCTCATTTCTCCAAGGGTTGCTAGCGGGGGTTCACCCGAAAGCGACACACCCCGGCTAGCGCGCCAGGTCCGCATAGGGTTACGCAGTCGGTATGCCACCACAGCGGGAAACGAGATTTGAGATTG
>JACCYK010000167.1 GCA_013696525.1 Chloroflexia bacterium | reverse complement strand
GCCGAGGCCCCGGCCGCTCACGCACCTGCGAGGACGAAGGTGAAGAAGGCGTGTTGGCCATTGTCCACGGCCTCGACGTCCATGATCAGGGCCGGGTCGAAGATGCCGTCCGTGTCGTTGGCCGGCTCCTCCGGGAAGTAGAGCTGCGTCGTCAGCGCCGGCTGATCGGCCGCCCGCACGTTGACGTGGATGTGCCGGGTCCGGCCGGGATACAGGCCGGGCACGATCGTCTCCAGCGTGAAGCGCCCGTCCTCGTCGCTATACTGGTGGCCGCGCAACCGGTATCCGGCATTGTCGTAGACGCCGTCGTCGTCCGCCTGCCAGAAATCGAGCAAGGCCCCGGCCAGGGGCCGGCAGTCCGTCGCGTAGACGAACCCGGCGACAACCAGCGGCGTCCCCGCCAGCCCCGGCTCCAGCAGCGACGTCCGTTCCGGCGAGTCCGGCGTGAAGAACGGCCCCGCCGTCTGCGGCAGCGTCTCCATCAGATCGTCACCGTCGTCGCAGGCGGGCGTCGGCGCCAGCACCGGCGTCGGCGACCCCGTTTGCGCCACCACGATCCCCGCCGACCGCCCCCACCCCACCGCCAGCGCCAGCGGCGCCGGCAGCACGAGCGCCAGCTTCTGAAATTCCCGGCGGCTCATCGTGGTCTGCCCAATCTTCGCCATGATCGTCCCCTTCTAGCATGTTCCCAGAGGCGGGGTCTGGACCGGAGAAGGCCGAGAGTCTACCACGGATGCGGCCGGGCGAATCGACGGGCGCACGAAGCTTGCGGCTGGTGCGGCGGGCTGATCCCGGCCCCTTATGACCTGATCCGAATGCGCCGGAAGGCAACTCGTCCGGTGTGGGCCTGCACCCCGATGTAGCCATATGCCGGATCAACCGCCGGCGAGAGGCCGCGGTGTTGGAGCTCGGGGGTGTTGGGCTTGGTGAATATGGTTGCGGGCTGGCCATTCAGCCGCACCCGGTACGTGTCTCCCTGGACCTTGATCTCGAGGTCGTGCCAAGTTGCGGCCGCGAGCGCCGGGTGCGGTGCGTAGGCTTGCAGCGCCGGCTCCCCGGCCTCGCCCGTCGGAATGTCGTAGATGGCACCGGTTCGGTGCTTGTCGAGCCCGGAGGGCCGGGCTTCCTCGTCGATCTGCACCTCGAACCCCGTGTGGACGGCGACCCAGGCCTGGTTCTGATACGGGTTGCTGGTCCCTGGGTTGGCTGGGTCTGGCACAGGCAGTCGCGGGTCGCGGAACCGGACGAAGACGCCGGAGTTGTCATTGCCCGACCCGGCCGGGCGGGCCAGGCGGAACTGTAACCGCAGCGTGAAGTCAGCGAAGGTCTTGGCCGCGAAGAAGAGGAGGCCGAGTCCATCCGCCGGCTGGGCGATGATCGCGCCATCGATGAGGGCGAAGGCGCCGCGGCCGGCGAGCTTCCAAGTGTTGAACGACCGCTCCGTGCCATCGAAGAGGGCGATGAAGTTAGGTTCCAGCCACGGCGTGGTCGGGACTGGCTGTAGGTGGTCGACCAGGCGATGCACCAGGGCGACGCCGGAGAGCATCGGATTGGGCGAGCCCAGGGTCGGCAGCAGCGCCGGGCCGACCGCGTACATATTGTCGGCCTCGTGGAATTTGCCCCAGACGTCGGTGACGGAACTGGCGGCGTTATCGCCCATCCACAGGGTTCCCCCCTCGTGGTGGGTCGAGCTGAGCTTGTCGCGGCGTGCATTCGCCGGTGGCGGCGTGTTGTGCCAGGTGCCGCCGCTTAGGTACTGGATGGAACCGCCGTTGGCAAACATGGCGGCCAGCTCGTCGCAGGCCGCGTCCATTACGTCCCACAGCGCCAGGTCGTCGGCCCGCGCTTCCAGCCGCACCCGCGCTCGCCGTTGCCCGTAATCGAACGGGCCTTGCGTCCCGTCCAGCTCGATCCGGCTTGGCTTGGTCCCGGCCGCCGGATCGGTCGGGGAGCGGTCGCCAACGAGCTCGCCGATGCCGCGCAGGGTCACGATGATCCACTGGTCGGTAAGGTCCTGGAAGTGGTCCAGCGTATCGATATCCGGGATCTTCTTGAACAGCTCCGCCTCGGAATCGGTCGTGAATTGCCCGGCTCCCGTCGCCGTTATCTGGACATGGAAGTGGCCCAGGCTGCCGTCGGCGTGGGTGTGGATCCCCTTCACGAAGAGCGCCGAGACCTGCAACTCGCCCGTCAGGACGGGGTACGTGCTGGCCGGCACCCGGAAGGTCAGGTTCGATCTCAGGTGGGCCATCAGGTTGCGGCCCGCCAGGCCGTTGCCATTCGGCAGGGTCGAGAGGGCCAGCCGCGTGCTCTCAATCGTGCCCAGGGCGACAAAGACCTGACCGCCTTGTGGCACGTCGACGTCGCCCTGGTTGGTCACGACCTTCGTGATGCGCTGGCTGCCGGGCTCCCGCTCCAACCGGATGACGTGTGTGTTGGGAACGACCATCAGGCGTTTCTTCACGTTTTTCAGGTTGAGCGACTGCTGCTCGTCGCCGCTGCCCGGTACACCGTGGTCGGCTTCAGCCCAAGCCAGGCGCGTCATCCGGATCAGCATCTGAGTGGCGCTGAACTTGTTGAACGGGAAAAAGCCGGGCCGCGGCGACGAGGACTGGACCGAGAGCGGGGCCTCCAGGTCCTGCACCCCGGCCAACGCGCCACGCTGGCCGGTGAGCGTCGGTTGCGACCCGGCGGGGAGCGCGCCGAGGCCGGTGAAGAGCCGCTGTCGCAACGCCTGATGCAAGGGACCGTCGACGAAATCGTTGGTGAGGTCGGTGCCGAGCTGCCGGGCCGCGTCATCTAGATACGACAGGTTCAGACCACCCAGATTCAGCACCGGCTGGGTCAAGTCATGCTTGACGCTCGCCGGCCACGGCGGCGACGGCAGTTCCGAGTCGATAAAGTAGGGGGACCAGCCGCCCCAAAAGAGGGAACGGCCGCCGAGGCAGTAGGCCAAGCCAGGGAACTGCTGGTTCCAAGACATGGAGCTATCGGAATCCCACGGCACGCCCCAGACTTCATCGGTCGTCAGCGTCGGCTGGTTTTGCACATGCTCCGTGAAGACGACCGGTCCGGCTTCGAGGACCAGGGTCCGATGGGCATGAGTGCGGTCGCGGATGAAAAGGAGGCTGGCGAGAACGGAACCGAACGTGCCGCCGCCAATGACGATCCGATCAAAGGGGCGGGCCTCCGGATCGACCCCGGTATTCGCGCTGAGCTTGGCTTCGTCGAGGGTGTTGCACACGTAGCGGCCGATGATGTCGGCGGTGAACGGGGTGGTCGGGGTACGTGGGTTCAGTGGCATTGCGCTCACCTCTGCTTGGGAAAACGAAACAGCATCAATAGCGTGATGACGCCCGCGCCTGGTCTCGTACGTGGCGTGGGGAAATGGCCGGCAGCACCGACTCGTCCACCGTGGCGAGCCCGCTACCGGCCGGGGCGACGAGCGATCGCGAGCGCCGCTACCGGCGGATGTACCAGCCAACGGGCAGGCTGTCCATGTCGTTCTGGAGGACGCCGTGGGTTTGGGCGTCGAACTTGACCACATGGCGCTGTCCCGTGGTGTTGTAGGCTTGCCATTCGAGCGCGAACGGTTCGGCAAAAAACCGGCCGAAGCTTCCATCGAGCTCGCTATCCGGGATGTCGGTCAACAAGCAGGAGACCACCGGCGTCTCCCCGTCCCCGAGCCTGGCAATCGTGGCCGAGGAGCACGCTCGAAACCACTCGACCTCCCCCGCCCGGGTATAGGCAACCTTCACGTCGGCCCCGGCGCGGACCGCGTCCACGAGCGCGGTGAGGCTGCCGCTGAGCGCGGTCCCGTCGTCTTGATGGTCGTACACGCGTTGCCACCCGCACGGACAGGTGTCGTCCTCATGTTCCTCGGCCCGCGCCGGCGTCGAGTGCCCAAGCAGGCCGCCGGCCGTCAGCGAGCCGAGACCCGCCAGCAGATGACGCCGCTTGGCGGCGCGGGCGAACGGGGTGGAAAACCGGGAGATGTTCATCACTGCCTCCTTCAAGGCGCTCGGCCAAGAACGACAACCCCGCCCGCGTGATCGCGGGGCTCTCCCGGTCATCTTACGTAGTATGAACGACCGCTACATCCGTAGAAATACTCATTTCTCCACTCACCGACCGGCGCCGGCGTGACCGTCAGCACCCGTGGCGACCCGTCCCTTGTCTCCCTGACGAATCAGGCGTGGGTGCCTACCGCCGCGCCGATCGGGGCCGCGGCCGGCTGATACGTGCCGGGGATGGTGCGTAGCCCGACGTTGATCCGGGTCCAGGCGTTGATCGTGGCGGCGGCCACCGTCAGCGCCACCACTTCGTCGTCGGTGAAGACGTGCCGCACCTCCTCGTAGACCGCGTCCGGGACGTGGCCGTCGGCCACCAGCGTCACCGCTTCCGTCCAGGCGAGGGCGGCCCGCTCCCGCTCGGTGTAGAGCGACGTCTCGCGCCAGGCCTCCAGCAGGTAGATTCGTTGCTCGCTCTCGCCGCCGGCTCGGGCGTCCTTGGTGTGCATATCGAGGCAATAGGCGCAGCCGTTGATCTGCGAGGCTCGGATCTCGATCAGCTCGAGCAATGATCGCTCCAGGCCCGACCGGTCCAAAAATGTCGTCAGGCCGGACATCGCCTTCATCGCCCGCTGCATCGTGATCGGGTCGGCGTTCTGGGCACGTTCCACGAAAAACTCCTCTGGTCACGAGTTGATGTGTTTCAGCACCCTCACCCGAGGATGCTCACCTGAAAGGAAGACCGATGAGCGATCCAAAACGTGACAGAAAGCGCCGGCGGGACGAGCGCCCCGTCCCGATCCAGGCAGCGGTTAGAGGAAATGTGGCCCAGGGCCGCCGAGTCGCCGTTGGAGATAGGCGAGCTTGTCCGGGTTGATCAGGAAACGCAGCTCCGCGATTCGCTCCCCGGCCACATCGACCATCGCCGCGGCGACCAGCTCCTCCCCCGACCAGAGGAGCAGCGCCACCCCACCGTTGACCTCGGCGGTGGTCGCCCGCGCCTCCGGAAACCCCTGGCTGAGCACGATAACCAGCCACCGCGCCACATTGTCGCGACCCAAGATCGGGAGACGAGACGCCCGCGGCCGCTTGTCCCCGCCGTCGGCC
>JACCYK010000133.1 GCA_013696525.1 Chloroflexia bacterium | reverse complement strand
CGCAAAGGCCATCGCCATCGCCGAGAGCTCACCATCGATATCTTCCGGCAGCTCCACGGCCGGGCGGGCCGGTGGTTGTTGGGCGCGTTGCTTCGGCGGGCTCGGCGCTCGCGCGGGCTCCACCGCCGCCATTCCGGTCTCACCAGCACTAGTCGCCGCTGGTTGCACGTCGGACGACGCGGCCACGTCGAGCGATGCCGCGTCGGCCGCGACTGGCGTTGTTTCGGTCATGGCGCCACCCGGGCTCTCACCCGGTTCGATATCGACGACGGTGCCGGTGCCGACGGAGACGGAGCTATCGAGGCCTTCCGCCTCAAGCCGCTCGCGGATCCGGTGCGCCAGCGCGTCGCGCTCTTCGAGGATCTCTTCGCCGAAGACGCCGATCAAGTCGCCGTCGGGCGTATCAAGCGCCCGCCGCAGGCTGAGGCCCATCCGGCGCCGTTGGGGATCGATCCGAATGATCCGGAGCAACAGTTCCTGGTTCTCGCTCACGACCTGCTTCGGATGTGTCACCCGGTCATCGACCAGCTCGGAGACGTGGATCAGACCTTCGATCCCATCCTCGATCCGGGCGAAGGCGCCGAAATTGGCGAGTTGAGTGACGGTGCCGCGAACCAACTGGCCGACCTCGTACTTGGTCGCCACCCGGCTCCAGGGCTCGGCCTGTGTCCGTTTGATGGAAAGGGCGATCTTCTTCTCTTGGGCATTAATGCCCAGGACGTGGACGTCGACTTCCTGACCGACCTTGAGCACTTCGCTCGGATGCCGGACCCGGCTCCACGACAGCTCCGAAAGGTGGACCAGCCCGTCGGCGCCGCCGATGTCGACGAAGGCGCCGAAGTCGCAGATGGAGGAGACCCGGCCACGCCGGACCTCGCCCTCTTTCAATTCCTCGATCAGCCGTTCCTTCATCACGTCACGCCGCTCTTGGACGGCCTGGCGCTCCGACAGGATCAGCCGGTTGCGATGGCGATTGATCTCGATCACCTTCAACGGCAACCCGGTCCCGATCAAGCGCGCCATATCGGCTTGCTTGCTCGCCTCGTCGCCGCCGCGAATCTCGGTGACTTGGGAGGCCGGAACAAAGCCGCGGACCCCATCGAGATTGACCAGCAGCCCGCCTTTGTTGTAGTTGGTGACTTCAGCCTCGATGACCTCGTTCGCCTCGAAGATCTCTTGCAGCCGCCGCCAGCTCTTCTCCTGGCGGGCGCGATCGATACTGACGACCGCGTGCCCTTCTTGGTTCTCGGGCTGGACGACGAAGACGAGGATGTGATCCCCAATGGCGAGCGCCTGCTTCTCATCCTGGCTCAGGCTGGAGTATTCCCGCGACGGGACCACGCCCTCCGACTTCGAGCCGATATCGACTAGGAGCTCTTCCCGATCAACATGCATGATGACGCCATCCATCACGTCACCATACTTCAGGCTCTTGTAGTCATGGCTGGGATCGCTCAGGAATTGCTCCATGAGCGAAGCGGCATCAAGCTCGCTCTCGTCTGGCGATAAGGCCACGCTTTCGGCGGCCGGCTCAGCCTCGGCGACTGCTTGATCCAACGCGGCCGGCGGCGCGGAGTCAATGCTCGCCACCTCTTCGGCCGGCAGCGCGGCGCCAATGCTCGCCAACTCTTCGGCCGGCGGCGCGGTGCCGTTGCTCGCCACGTCTTCGTCGGTTGCCACGTTAGTCAGTTCGCTCACCTCGATACCGTCCATAAACCTTCCCTAAGCCTGAGAAACACGGTGCGCCGTCCCACCTGAGCCGCGCCCGTGGGGCCGCCGACCGAGACTGGAAAGCCGCGGGTGTCAGTATAGCCGCGCCCTCCGCGCGACGCAACCGCGCAAAGCACGGCAAAGCCATTTGTTATGGCTTCATTGCTGCCAAATTTACGGCCGATCGCTGCCCATTAGCCAATCGCGGGCAACATCCCTCGGCCCACCTTGCTCGTAGCCGAGGCGACGGCGCTCAGCGCCTGCACCAGGTCCGGCTCATGGGCCCAGCCCATGTGACCGAGCCGCACCAGGGTCTCTGTATACGCACCCTGGCCGGTCTGGGCTTCGACCCCATACTCCCGCCGGAGGACGCTGAGAAAGTCGGAAGCCGTTACTCCAGCCGGGGGCAAGAAGGCGGTGACCGTGTCGGAAGCATAGCAAGGATCGGCAAACAGTGTCAGGTTGGCCCGTACGATTTCGGATCGGGTGAGCGCGCCCAGGGCGCGGTGCCGGGCCCACACGTTTTCCAGTCCTTCAGCCAGGATCAGGTCCAGCGCGGCGTTGTAGCCATAGAGCATGGTCAGCGGCGACGTCGTTGGCGTGACGCCGTCCCGCGCGGCTTGCCGGGCGGTCTCGAGATCCCAGAAGAAGCGCGGAAAGCTCGCGGTCCGGTGGGCGGCCCAGGCACGCTCGCTGACGGTGGCGATCACCAGCCCCGGCGGGCACATCCAGGCCTTTTGCGAGCCGGAAAAGACGAAATCGAGATCCCAGGCGTCGATCTCGAGCGGAATTCCACCGGCGGAGCTGACCGCATCCACGATCACCAGCGCGCCATGCTGGCGGACCACCCGCGCCAGCTCCGGCAGCGGGTTGGTCACCCCGGTCGATGTCTCGTTGTGCGCGATCAAGACCGCCTTCACGTCGGGATTTCGTTCCAGTGCCTCACCCACGGCATCGGCGGTGATCGGCCGGCCCCACGGGACCTCGAGCACCCGGACGTCTAAGCCAAACCGGGTCGCGACGTGCGCGAAACGCTCGCCAAAGCTGCCCGCCACGGTGGCCAGCACCGGATCACCCGGCGAGAAGAGGTTGACGATCGCGATCTCCCACCCGGCCGACCCGCTGCCCGGCCAGATCAAGACGTCACCCTCGGTGCGATGGACGGCGCGCGATTTCTCGAGCAGCTCGCCAAAGAACGCCTTAAACTCCGGGCCCCGATGCGGGATCATCTCCCGCTGCATGGCGGCGAGCACCGCCGGCGGCAATGGCGTCGGACCCGGCAGCCGGAAGTTCACTGGCATCGCGTGGATCGCTCCTGGTCTCGGTCGAGGACGTGGCGGCGGTATCCTCCTGACGGCTACCGTGGACAGTATAGGGGGTCGGCGCGATGTCGATGGCGGTGAGGTGTCGCGGGTCCGCGAAGAGGAGCAGCTCCGGCTGGAATTGCTCGGCCGTGACCCGGATCAGGCCGATCCCAAAATGTGGCCCCCACCGGCGGTCGGTGGGGGATCCCGGATTGAACAAGATCGTGTCCGCGACCCGTTCGATTTTCGGGATATGACTGTGACCGTAAATGACGAGGTCGGCCGACCCCGCGAACGTTCGCGCCACGGCACGAGCGGTCCGGCCCTGATGTCCATGAACGAGCACAAACGTGAACCGGCCGGCGCCAAACCTCATGACGGCGGGAAGCTGGTCGAGCAGGTCAGGCGTGTCGTTATTCCCATGCACCGCCAGCACTGGAGCGATTGCTTCCAGCTCGCTCAGGACCGTCCGGTCATTGAGATCGCCGGCATGCACGATGAGGCCCACGCCGGCCCGCTCGAACACCTCCAGGACTTCAATCGGTAGTTGGCGGCGACCGCGTTCGTACATATGCGTGTCCGAAACCACGCCGATTGTCAGGGGGACCGCGAACGTGCGCTCCAGGTCGGCCACGACGCTACACCCGCTCCGGGGTCCGGCTCGAGGCAACCTCGTCCAGCAGCGAATAGATGATCCCGCTGGCGATGCTGGTGGCGATCGCGCCGATCACGGCGCCGGCAGGAGTGACCCGGAGGCCGGGGGTGAGCCACGCCGCCAGCGCGAACAAGCCGGCGTTGAGGCCGAGGGCAGTGAGGCCAAAGGCGAGACAGCCGACCGGCAGGGTCAACATGACGAGGACCGGCCTGATGGCGGCGTTGATGATCCCCAGCAATGCGGCAAAGACGAACAAGGCGGTTCGCGTCTCGTAGGCGACCAGCCGTTGCTCCGAGATAGTGCCGACGAGCAGCGCCGCGACGCAGGTTGCCAGCATGTAGGCAACAACGCGAACGATCACGCCCCGGCCGCTCCCGCCAGCGGCCACGCCACGAGGATGCTGAACTCGCCATGGTCGAATGTCGCAACGTCATCCGCGACGGAGGACGGCTGCTGGCCGTGGCGCAGGCTCGCCATCGCCTCCCGCATCCTGGGCAGCAAACGCGGGTCCATCGGACTATTCCCGTGCGCCGGCAAGACCAGCCGGGGACGCGGTTCCAGGCTTGCCAACAGGTCGAGCGTCGCGTGGTACGCCGGGAGGTCCGAGTCGTCCATTTGGGCATACAGGGCGCCGTCGTAGGCGGAATCGGTGCTGAAGAGCGTCGCGGTCGCCCGCTCCCAAAGCGCGATCAGGCCGGCTGTATGCCCAGGCGTGTCCAAGACCTCCAGCGTCCGATCACCGAGGCCAAACGTTTGGCCGGCCTCGACGAAGCCCGTCGGCTCGACCCCTGGGATGGCCAGCGACCGCGACAGATCGGCGCCCGCAAACGGCCCCGAGAGGTGCGCGGGCGCGAGATACCGGCGCAGACGCTTCTGGCTCACCCCGGCCCGAAGCTCGTCCGCGGCGTCGGGATGAATCAGGATCTCCGCCTCCCCGGCGAACTGGTGCGTGCTCCCGATGTGATCCCAGTGCGCGTGGCTGAGGACGACCGTGAGCGGGAGATTCGTCAGCCCCTGGATCTCCGAACGTAGGTCACCAACCCCGGTTCCGGTATCAAGCAGCACCGCCCCCGTCGAGCCGGTGATGAGATAGGACTTTACCCGTTCATCGTGCCATGGCTCCTCGATCACAAAAACACCGGGCTCCAGCTCCGCGGTGCGGAACCAGCTCCCATTCGAGTTACGTGCGTCCATCCCCGGTCAATCCCATCCGCGCGCCCCGGTTCGCGCCACCTTGGCGAGGTCAAATTATACGGCGCGCCGGCCGTCCACTCCCGTCGGAAAGAGCGCCGGGGCGAAGGTTGTTGAGGGTGCCATGCTATCATTTTCCTAGTAACCAGTCCTGACGGTAGCTTTACGGATTGGTACGCCGCACCGCGACTCGATCGCGAGGGCGACGACAGGACGAGGCATCTACATGGACACGCCAGCCACGCTCGGTTGCCCGGTTGCCCGGACCGCCGAGATCATCGGGAACAAATGGACGCCGCTGATCGTTCGCGACCTGGCGCGCGGCTGCCGCCGTTTTGGTGAGCTCGAGCGTTCCCTGGCCGGGATTAGCCCAAAGACGCTTTCGGAACGCTTGAAGCGGCTCGAAGAAGCGGAGGTGATCGCGCGGGCTTGCTTCGCCGAAGTGCCGCCCCGGGTCGAATACTCATTGACCGGCAAAGGACATGCCCTGCTCCCGGTCATCGAGAGCATGCGCGCGTTCGGCATCACCTGGCTCGCCACCGAATCGTGCGAGGTCGACGAACCGCCGGTTCCGGTCAGCCCTGGCGCCGCGGCGGCCATCTCCTAACCATCAGGAATCCAGCAATCGCTCAGCTCGACGGGGGCCGTTGGGTATAATCGCGGCGTCGCTCATGGTGGGCAGCATATCGCCAGTGATCCCACGGGAAGGATACGCCTCACTGATGTCGACCACGGTCACAAGACAGCTGGAGCCCAATGCGGCGCCTCATACTCGGACCACGTCCGCCGCCCGCCAGCGCGTCTTTTCTGGGATTCAACCTTCCGGCAACTTCCATATCGGCAACCTGCTCGGGGCCATCAACAACTGGGTCGCGCAGCAATCCTTGTACGACAACGTCTTCTGCATCGTCAATTTGCACGCCTTGTCGCTGCCGACAACACGCGATTCACTGCGGGCGAACACGCAAGACTTAGCAAACACCCTGCTCGCCTGCGGCCTCGATCCGGCTGAGTCGATCATCTTTGTGCAGTCGGATGTCCGCGAGCACAGCGAGCTCTGCTGGCTGTTGACCTCGGTGACTCAATTCGGGGAATTGCGCCGGATGACGCAGTTCAAGGACAAATCCGCCGGCAGGGATGAGAACGTTTCAGCCGCCCTCTTCACCTACCCGGTGCTACAGGCGGCCGACATCCTGCTCTACGACACGAACCTGGTGCCGGTTGGTGACGATCAGAAGCAGCACGTCGAGATCACCCGCGACCTCGCCACCCGCTTCAACGCCCGGTACGGGGAGACCTTCGTGCTCCCCGAGCCCGACATCAAGGCGGCCGGCGCCCGGATCATGGCCCTCGACAACCCGGCCAAGAAGATGAGCAAGAGCGATGCAACGCCGATGTCGGCGATCGCTTTAACCGATCCCGCCGACGATATCCGGCGCAAGATCAAGCGGGCGGTGACGGACTCCGGCTCGGAGGTCACGGCGGGTCCCGACAAGCCGGCGCTGACCAATCTCCTCACGATCTACAGCCTCTTCTCCGGTGAGCCGATCCCCGCGGTCGAGGCGACGTACGCCGGCAAAGGGTATGGCGCGTTCAAGACCGACCTCGCCGAGCTCATCGTCGACGCCCTGGCACCCATCCAGATCAGGCTGACGGAGCTCGAAGCTGATCCCGGCATCGCCATCGCGGCGATGGCGAACGGGGCTGATCGCGCCCGCGAATACGCGGCGGCGAAGATGGCTATCGTCCGCGAGCGAATCGGCCTGACCTTAGCCTGAGGCTAACGACCGCCCGAGTCGTCAAGCAATTCCTGCAACGGGGTCCGCACGTTGACGCTCATCGCGAGCGGCTGCCCAATGACATGTTCCGCGCCATCGACGGTGATCCGCAGCGGCCCGTCAAATGGCAAGCGTTCGATGAGCGCGACGGTGACGCCGGGCCGGACGCCGAGACCGCCCAGGAACCGCAACTGCTCCGGGTCGCGGTCGGAGACGCGAACGACGACCGCCGCGATGCCGGGCTCCAGGTCGAGCAGCCGCAAGTTGGAAATCCGGGGCATTTGGCCGGACGGGGAGGGGATCGGATCCCCGTGGGGATCGTGGGTGGGAAAGCCGAGCGCCGAGTCCATCCGCGCCTCTAGCTCGTCGGAGACATGATGTTCGAGCCGTTCCGCTTCTTCATGGACCTGATCCCAACCGTAGCCAAGCGTTTCCGCCAAGTACAGCTCCAGCAGCCGGTGGTGCCGGATCACCTCCAGCGCCACCCGCTCGCCGGCAGGAGTCAGCCGGACCCCGTGATACGGCGTGTGCGCCACCAGCCGCAGCTCATGCAGTCGCTTCACCATATTCGTCACCGAGGGACCGGAGAACCCGATCTCGTCCGCCAGGCGCTGGGTCGCCACATCCGGACCGTCGGCTTGAAGCCGGTAGATGCGCTTTAAATAGTCTTCCATCGCCGGCGTGATCACGGGCGATCCGGCGGCTTCTGGCATTCCCGGCCCCTGGCCGCGGCCCGTTGCGCCTGACTGATTCAATGCCCCGGCACCTGTTGGGCTTGGACGCTGCCAAGCTTGGTCAGCGTCAGGCGGCGCGCCGGACTATCCGTCACCAACCCGTCTTGGACCGCCGCCGTGACGACGTTCGAGGTCATCCGGCGACTCCACAAGAACCGCTCGCCGATCGTTTCCATCGAAACTCCTCCCGGATGGAGCCGGAGGTGGGAAAGCAGCAGGCTCCGAGCAAACGCGCGACGCACGGTGAAGAGCTGAACATACCTGGCGACCAGGCCATGTCTTGGCGCGAAGAGGAAGCATGCCACAAAGACTACACCGGCGACGACGGCCATCGCCGCCGCGATCGAACCATCAATCCAGCGTGCCAGCCAGTACCCGCCGATGGCCGACCCGCTCCCGATCGCGACCGCGAGCCCGAGCATCACCAACAACCGGTCGGTGAGGAGATAGGCGGCGGCGGCCGGCACGATCAGCATCGCCACGACCAGGATCGCGCCGACGCTGTCGAAGGCCACCACGGTGGTGGCGGACACGAGCGCCATCAGCGCATAGTGGATGACGGTCGGGGCGAATCCCAGCGCGGCGGCGAACCCCCGGTCAAAGGTGGCCAACTTCAACTCTTTGAAGAACAGCAGGACGAAAAGAGCATTGACGATGGTCATCGCCCCCAGGAGCCAAAACGACCGGTAACCCGCATCGACGCCGAAGAGCGTCAGCCGATCAAAGGCGACGAACGTGATCTCCCCGTAGAGGACATGATCGACATCAATATGCACGGCCGAGGGAAAGCGAGAGACGAGGATGACCCCAATGGAGAAGAGCGCCGGAAACACGAGCCCGATCGCGGCATCCTCTTTGACCCGGCCAGTGCGATAGATCAGCTCGACCAAGGACACGGTCAACAAGCCGACGGCCCCGGCACCGAGCACCGCCAGGATCGGCGACCGCGACCCGGTGAAGAAAAAGACGGCCACGATGCCGAGCAGGACGGAGTGGCTGATCGCGTCGCCCATCATCGACATCCGCCGTAGGACGAGGAACGTGCCGACGATCGCGCAGGACGCGCCAACCAACGCGCCCGTGATCATAATCACCAGGGCGATGCTCATGGCGCTTGCCCCGGCCGTGCGGTCGGGCGCGATGGCCGGCGCGGCGGGCCGGCGACGACATCGGAGGCGCGACCGATCGCGGCGGCATCTTCCGCCCGCAGCTCGGCCTCGATCATTGCCAGCGCCTCGGGCGGCAACACGCGTTCGATCTCGGTGGCGTCATAGTGGATGGCATCCACCGGCAAATCCATCTGCCGGGCCATGTACTGCTTCCAGACCCGTTCCCGGCGTGACGCTTCCGCCGTCGCCTCGGCCCCGGCGGCGGTCAAACTCCAGCCTTCGCGTCCATTGATCGACCGTGCCACCAAGCCACGGCTCGCTAACATCGCCAGCTGCCGGGTCATCAGCCTGCCCGGCACGCCACGCTTCGCTTGGAGGTCGGTCAGCGGGATCACGGCGCCCGCCTCACCAGCGGCGGCATCGGCCAGGTCATGAAGGATGGACGCCAGCTGAACCCGCTGGCGATGGCGCCGGCGGCTGATAGCGGCCCAGAGCAACCCCCGCCGGGGAGCCGCCAGAAGCGAGATGGCGGTCAGCGTGGTCGCGATCAGGACGACCGCGGGACCGGTCGGCAGGTCGGTGATCTGGCTGCTCAAGATGGCCCCGATCGCCCCCGACACCGCGCCAAAAAGGCCCGAGAGCACCAGCATCGTGCTCAACTGGTCCGTCCATTGCCGGGCCGCCGACGCGGGCGCGATCAGGATCGCGACGACGAGGATGACGCCCACCGCCTGCAACCCAATGACCACGGCCACGATCAGCAAGGCGGTTATCAGAATGGTGAGCATTGTCGTTGGATAGCCGATGCTCGCGGCAAAATCCGGGTCGAAGCTGAGGAGCTTGAACTCCTTGAAGAGCAGGACGACCGTCGCTAGGGCGATCGCGCCCAAGATGCTCATGGTGATCACGTCGTTGCGAACCAGTGAGGCCGCCTGCCCAAAGAGGAAACGATCGAGCCCACTCTGGCCGCTGCCGCCGGTGTTCTGCACGTACGTCAGCAGCAGGAGACCCAGGCCAAAGCCCGTCGACAGGACGATGCCGAGCCCGGCGTCGTCTTTGATCCGCGTGGTGCGGGTGATGAGCAGGTAGAACAGGGTCCCGACCAACCCGGAAAGGCCGGCGCCGATCATCAGCGGCAGCGACTCCCGCGACCCGGTGATGATGTAGGCGATACAGACGCCGGGCAGCGCCGCGTGGGCCAGCGTGTCGCCCAGCAGGCTTTGCCGTCGCAGCGTGGCGAACGAGCCCAGCACCCCGCCGACCACGCCAAGTACCGCCGCGCCGGCGACGACATTGCGCAGGGTATAGCTCCACTCCAGGCCAAGCACCGCAACGACGGCGGCAAGCGGACTAGAAACGCCGAGCTCCACCATCATCATGCGTTAGTCCGCGACCGCCGCGCTGGTCTCGGCGGGACCGCCGCTGAGGAAGCCGATCCGGCCGCCATACGTGGCGTGCAGATTGGCATGCGTGAACACGTCATCCACGGGTCCATAGGCGACGAGGCGCACGTTGAGCAACGCCACATCGTCAAAGTAGTCATCAACGGTGTTGAGATCGTGGTGGACCGCCACCACGGTCTTCCCTTGGCTCCGCAGCTCTTGCAGCAACTCGACAATGGCCCGCTCGGTCGTGGCATCGACGCCGGCGAAGGGCTCATCCATGAAGTACAAGTCGGCTTCCTGGGCCAGGGCCCGCGCCAAGAAGACCCGCTGTTGTTGACCACCCGACAGCTCACTGATCTGGCGGCGGGCGAAATCGGCCATCCCAACTTGCCGTAGCTTGTCCATCGCGATCTGGCGCTCGCGCTTCCCCGGTCGCCGGAACCAGCCGAGGGTGCCGTAGCGGCCCATCGTCACCACATCGAGGGCATCGGTCGGGAAATCCCAATCGACCGAGCCGCGTTGGGGGATATAGGCAACCAAGCGGCGTTGCTCCGCGAACGGCTCGCCAAAGATCTTCACCCACCCGGCGGCCACCGGCACCAACCCCAAGGCGGCCTTGATCAGCGTGCTCTTGCCCGCCCCATTGGGACCCACGATCGCCGTCAGCTTCCCCGGACGCACCGTAAGATCAACATCCCAGAGGACCGGGCGCTCGTGATAGGCGACCGTCAAATCGCGGATCTCGACCGGGGGCGGTCCCGTCGCTACCGTTTCGTCCCCGGTCGGAGCGGCGGACCGGCGCCGTTGCGATTCCACCAGCGTGGCCGGGATCACTCCCAAATCGCTTGTTTGCACGGTACTCATATCGATTCTAGCCTTCATCCGAATTCAATTTTAGCTACCACTATCCTACTACAGGTGGCACGATGCCAACGTGCCCCGTGCTTACCATGGCGCCTTCGAACATGACTGAACGCGGTGATAAGCACCGCGTTCAGTCCCACACATTGGCGCCCAGACGTTGCCAGGCTTCCCACCGAGGAACTGCCGATCAGGCAACGTTCGGGCGTCACCACTCAGTCGACGGTGCCGCCGAGGGCGGCGGTAATGGTGTTGACGTTATGGTCAACCATGCCGATGTAGGTCCCCTCCGGCGTGCCGGCGTCGCCCATGGCGTCGGAGAACAGCTCGCCCCCGATCTCGACCTCCGTGCCGGCGTCTCGCACCGCCGCCTGCACCGCTTCGATCGTTCGGGGTGAGACGCTGGATTCGACGAAGATGGCGGGAATCCCAGCCTCGATGATCTGGTCAACAATGGCCTGCACGTCGCCGACGCCGGCTTCGCTCTCGGTGCTGATGCCTTGCAGGCCGGCGACCTCGAGCCCAAAGTGGCCGCCAAAGTAGTTGAACGCATCATGGGCGGTGACGAGCGTCCGGTTCGCTTCCGGGATCGTCGCCAGCTTCGCCAACCATTCCTCGTCGTACCCCGCCAGCTCGCCCAGGTACGCCTCGGCATTCGCCGCGTACGTCTCGGCATTGTCCGGATCGAGCTCCGACAGCGCCGCCGCGGTCCGCTCGACGGTGTAGGCCCAGAGCGTCGGATCGAACCAGACATGCGGGTCGTACTGGCCCTCGAACTCCGCGGGCTCGAGCAGCAAGTCTTCTGGAATGGTATCGGTTACCGCGACGACCGCCCGGTCGCCCGCCAGTTGGACGAGGATGTCCGCCATTCGCCCTTCCAGGTTCAGCCCGTTGTACAGGATGAGGTCGGCCTCGAGCAGGGTGTTGATGTCCCCCTCGGTCGCTTGGTACAAGTGCGGGTCGATGCCGGGTCCCATCAAGGCTTGGGCCTCGACCAGGTCGCCGCCGATGTTCCGCGCGATATCGGCGATTTGGCCGATGGTCGTCACCACTTGAACCGGTTCGTCCTGGGCCACCGCGACCGGAGACCGCCCCAGGCCCACCATGAGGGCAATCATCGCCATCGCCGCGATCACCGTTGGCGCGGGCGGTGCTGTCCACGTCCGTCTCATCCGTAGCTTCCTCCTCAGGGGTATTTTAGCCTTAGCTAAATCTGAACCTCCGCGTATCCTAACCCGTCCCGTGAGATCGCGCAAGCGGACCGCCGCCAACTTCGCCTTTCGTCGAGCGATCGCTACCATCACGGATGGTCGTCGTGAACGGATGGACGGGCTGCCCCGCTCATCTCCACCGGGAGGAGTCGCAATCCATCGAAAGACCAAGCAACCAGGCTCGCGCCTAGTCGCTCGGTCTCTCCCCTTATCCAGAAATCTGATTCAGGCGGCGGTTTATCGACTCGCGAGCGCATATGCCGGAATGGCGCAGGCCACGTCCGTGTATTCGATATCGTCCAGCGAGGTCGGGGCGTCGGGACCACACATTGGGCAATGCGGGTCCCGGCTGAGGCGAAGCGCGCGAAACTCGGTGGTCAACGCATCATAGGTTAAGAGTCGACCCACGAGCGGGTCGCCGATGCCCAAGATCAGCTTGATGACCTCGGTCGCCTGCAACAGGCCGATTGTTCCCGGCAGCACGCCGAGGACCCCGGCCTCGGCACAGCTCGGCGCCAGCTCCGGCGGCGGCGGCGTTGGAAAGAGGCAACGGTAGCACGGCCCCTGGCCCGCGATGAACGTCGTCGCCTGACCCTCGAAGCGGAAGATGCTGCCGTGAATATTGGGCTTGTTGAGCAGGACGCAGGCGTCGTTGATGAGATAGCGCGTCGCGAAGTTGTCCGTGCCGTCGAGAATGATGTCGTAGCCGGAGAAGATGTCGAGGACGTTTTCCTTGTGCAGCCGCGTGTTGTGCCCGATCACTCGCACATCCGGGTTCAGGCTTTCGATCGCCGTCCTGGCCGAATCGACCTTCGCCACGCCCAGGCGATCGGTGGTGTGCAGGATCTGCCGTTGTAAGTTGGAATCATCGACCGTGTCGGCATCGAGCACGCCCAGGGTGCCAACCCCGGCCGCGGCCAGGTAGAAGGCGGCCGGTGAGCCCAGGCCGCCGGCGCCGACTAGGAGCACCTTGGCATCGAGCAGCTTCTGTTGCCCCGCCTCACCGACCTCGGGAATGAGCAGATGCCGGCTGTAGCGGCGGCGCTGGTCCGGGCTCAGGCTCCGCGGGACGCCCCACGGCAAGTTGGCGTTCTTCCAGGCGGTGAAGCCGCCGCTGACCGAGGTGACATCGGTATAGCCGAGGTCTTGCAGCGCCTTGGCGGCAAAGGCGGAGCGGGTCCCGCCGGCGCAGTAAATCGCGATTGGTCGGTCACGACCGGGCGCCTTCTCCTCAATTTGCAGCTCCAGGTAGCCGCGGGGGATATGAAGCGCCTCCGGCACCATCCCCTGATCGACCTCGTCCTGCTCCCGCACGTCGACGAGCAGGGCGCCTTCGCGCCGCAGGTGGTCGGCCGTCTGGACGTCGATCTCACGGATCGAGGCTTTGGTTTCATTCAGTAAATCGCGAAAGGTCTTGGCCATGGGTCACTCCAACCGGGGGTGGTCGAGAAGATTCCTAAGTTTCTAGTAAAGATTACTCGAAATCGGCCGCGCCGGCAATCTCGCCGCGTTGTTGATCCGCCCGCTAGAGACGCGGCGGCCGCGACGCCGCCAGGACTTGGTTCAAGGCTTGAAGCAGGTTCTTGATGGACCGTTCGTCGTTTAGGAAAAGCGATAGCTCCGTCTCTTCCGGCGTCAGGTTATGACGACCCGACGCATCGGTGACGGCCAGCCACCGTTCGGCGGCATCCTCGGCGGCACGCAGGTGGCCCAGCAACGCAAGCGCCTGCTCGCCCCGCTCCTTCTCGGATAGCGCGGGGTCCGCCACCGCCGCCCCGTCTGGTTCACCGCGCAGGGCCCGCCAGACGGCCGGGGTCGTCGCCACGATGAGCGCATGGTCCCCCGCCTGAGCATGGCTGACGGTGCGTGGCCCCGGCGTATCGAGCCGGGCGGCGGTCTCCAACGTCTCCAGGTCGTCACGGAACCGATCATGGCCGCGACGACCATCGTCGCCAGTCTGGTCGAGGCGATAGACGTAGACTAAAAAGGCGGCAGGGCCGGCCGTCGACTCGAACTCAGCGGCAAACACGGTAAGCACCTGGTCGCGATCGATCAGGCTCAGCTCCTGCCCGACCGTCGCCGCATTGTCCGGCAGATCGAGCACTTCAATCAAGATCGATGCTGCTCGCCTGGCCTCGCTATTGTGATCGTCGTTCGTCATCTTGCTCCGTCCCTACCGCGGACCGCTCCGATCAGCGCCGTCGAGTGTATCCTGACGGTCGGGTTCGCCACGAATGCGACCGTACGGAGCCGGACCGATGCTCGATCAGGAAACCGCTGCCAGGTTGCTACGGGACGCGCATGCCGCCGCCGCGCGTGCCTACGTCCCCTACTCACGCTTTCCCGTCGGCGCCGCCTTGCTGACAACGGACGGCACGACCAGCATGGGCTGCAATATCGAGAACGCGAGCTACGGCCTGACTGTCTGCGCGGAACGAGTCGCGGTCTTCAACGCGGTCGCGAACGGGGCACGGGCGGTGGTCGCGATCGCGGTAGTTGCCGCCGATATCGACGGCGTCACCCCTTGCGGCGCCTGCCGCCAAGTGCTCAACGAGTTCGTCCCGCCGGACGGCGAGCTCATCGTCGTCCTCGAGCGCGACGGCAAACCGGAGCAAACCACGCTTGCCGCGTTGTTGCCTCACGCCTTCGGGCCGCGCGACTTGGCGTCGCCCTAACTCGTGGATCGCCCGTTCCTGGTATGATTCGACGTTTGCCATACGGCCCAACCGGCCGCGTGGACGGCAAAGGATGTTCACGGTCCGCGTTTCGAGCGGGCCGCGCGAGTATTGGAGCGAGCAATGGCAAGCGGCACGGTTCACGTATGGTCCGCCGGACGCGGCAGCGGCTGGATTCGGCCGGACAGCGGCGGGGCGCGGGTCTATGTCCACAAGAGCGGCATCGAATCGGCGGAAGCAGGTCGAGCGCCAAAGCTCGAACAAGGCCAGCGGGTCGAGTACCAGCTCGGGCAGCGCCCGAAGGGGACGGCGGCCATCAACGTGCGGCCACTCGCCGTCGAGCCGGCGCCCGAGCCGATTGCGGCCGAAAGCTGAGCGGACCAGGCTCCGCCGCCACCATCACGCGAAATCGCGCGGCTCCGTGCCGCGCGACATGGGCTACCGCGTTGCCGCGGCCACAACCGCGTTGCTGAGCCGGGCCCAGCGCGGCAGGATGAAGGTCCACATCCGGGTCACGGTGCGGTTGCAAAAGACCGCGAGCGCCAAATCCCGCTCCGGGTCCGCCCAGAGGAGCGTGCCGGCGTGGCCGAAGTGACAGATCGTCCGGGCTGAGGTCAGGTCTCCGGTCCAGTGCCGGCGCTTCGTGCCCTTGACCTCCCAGCCTAAACCCCAATGCGCGACATCCCAAGCGACGCGACCGCTTTCGACGCCGCCGGGGGCACCCAGGGTTTGATCGGTCATCATGGCTGCCA
>JACCYK010000062.1 GCA_013696525.1 Chloroflexia bacterium | reverse complement strand
CTCCTCGGTGGCGCGGATAAGCGCCGCCCGGTCGGGGAAAGCGGCAACGTCCAGCGGCGCCCCGAAGCGGAGCGTCACCTGCCAGCGATCGCCGGCGAGATAGGAAAACCCCGCCGGAATGATCGGGACATGCTTTCCTGACTCCCGGCTCGCGAGGTGGGCGATGCGGGCAAACCCCGCTTCAAAGGGAAGGAAGTCCGACGTATCCGTCTTCGGCGTGTATCCGGGGTCGATCGTCGGATACCCCTCCGGGAACACCAGCAACACGCCACCCGCCCGCAGCAGATGCACGCTCTGCCGGACTGCCCGCAACAATGTACCGCGGTCGCCACCGCCGGATGCCGGGCGCTCCGGCGCGTGATCCCCGGCCCGCATCACCACCGGCCAGCCCGCCGCCCGGCACGCCGCTTCCAGGGCGCTCCGGCGCGGACCGGGGGCGGCCCAATCGGCCGCGACGACGATACGCACTGGTCGCGGGATCGTCGCCAGCAGTACGGCCCCGTCATACACATGATGATAGTGCCGGGCGGCAATGATGGCCGGCCCGGAACGCGGCACCTGTTCGAGACCTTCCACGGTGAGGTCGAGCCGGCGCGAGACCAGGGCTTGGCTCATTGCTCGCAACGAGCGCCAGGGCATATTGGACACGGGCGTCAGAAGCGAACCAAGCCCGGGGCTGAAGCCGCCGAGCTGAAAACACGAACCCGGCTGCAGCCGGCTAGCGGGGATTTCGCACGCGAACGGGGCCAGTAGCCAAGAGGAGACGGGTGCTCACTGAAGTCGGACCCGTGCTCAGCACCCTTCAGGGTGGTTCGTGATCTCAGCTCGGCGGCTTCAGCCCCGAGCTTGGCTGATTCGCCAACATGGCGCCAATCCACGCACCACGCCACTAGCTCGCCGGCACCGCCCGCGACGGCGTCCGCTCCGGCCGCGGGCGACGGGGACCGGCCTGGCGAAACACCAGGGTCGCCGGCAGCAAACCGACGATGATCGCCAGCACGATCGGCTGCCAGAGCCCGGCGCCCCCGCTCAGGGCCATCGCGAACCCCAGGTTCGCGGCGTAGACGATGAACAGGAACGAGGCGACGGCCCGATCCGTGATCGGCGGCGGGTCGCTCCGCCAGAGCAAGCGGCTGACGGCCATATAGGTCAGCCCGGTGATTGACCAGCCGGCCAGGTTCTGCAACGGCATGCCGAAGTACGGACCCTCGATATGCCACTCCCAGAACTTCACCGCCAGGTTCGGCGCCGCCATCGCCGGGTCCAGCACCAAATCCCAGGCAGTGACGAACCAGACGCCCAGCACCAGGGACCAGAGCGTCCCTCGCCGCCAGCCGAGCGCGGCCACGATCGTCGTCGCCAGCAAGTAGCAGGTCAGGCCGACATAGAACCAGGAGAGCGGGATCGTGTACGGCACATGACCCAGGATCTTGTAGCCGAGAAAATCGGTGTAGGCATAGTTGCCGAACGGCCAGCCGGTGGTGGTCCCGATCAATTCCGAGCCGAGCGAGAGACCGGTTGAGACCACGAAGAAGATCAGCGTCTTGCGGGGACCGAGCACCAGCCAGGCGAGGAAAAAGACCGCCGCCGCGCCAAAGATGATGTGCGTCGCGCCGCCATAGGTGATGCCGAAATCGAAGGCCCGCCGTGCCATCGGGTCCCCCGCCCACCATTGCGGATTCGGCAGGGCGATCAGCAAGCCGGCGACGCCGAAGAGCAGGGCCGCCAGGTGCGCGGCGAGTAGGATCGTGGGCAGCCTCATCAGCGGTCTCCTCGCCTGTCACGGTGAATGATGCGACCGCGCCAGCGATGGCGGCGCTGCCGCCCGCTCCGCACCAGCTTGATCGCCACCGGCAGGTCCGCCAGCGGCGACAGCCAATAGCTCCACGGCGGCTGCTGGTACGCGCGAGCCGTCCCTACCAGCACCCCCAGGCGGACCGCGACCAGGACGACATTCACGGTCCGCACGAATGATAGCCTCAAATCAATCGCGCTCCCCGCGGGATTGGGGGGCCGCGGGGGTTGGGTCCGTGACAATGCTAGGAACAGTAGCGGCAGCGGTAGCGCCTGAACAACGACCACCTCGACCAAACCCAGCCACCCGGCCAGGCTGGTTCGACCGTCTAGCATCGGTAGCGACCGGGTCCAGTTCGCCCAGGCCTCCCGCCAGCCGGCGTACATCACGGTCCAGACCAGGGCGTCCGCCTCGTAGAAGCCGACGGCCCGCCCAGTCGCCGCGATGGCGCGGGCGATCGTGACATCCTCGCACACCGAGCCGAGCCCGGCCCGAAAGCCTCCTATTGCCGCCAGCGCCGGCCGCCGCAGCAAGCAGCACTGCCCATTGGCCTGGACCGCCGCCGGGTCGCGGGTCGCGTGCCCAGGGATGCCGAACCGGTAGACCAGCGTGGTCAGCAGCGCCGGATGGAGCAGCCCCTCCCCCGGCCCCGAGACCCGCTGCCGCGTCGCCACGCTGATCACCGTGTCCCCGGCGCGGGCCGCGTGCGCCAGCAGTGAACGAATCAACGTCGCTGCCAGCCGGACATCGGCGTCAATCGTCAGCACCCACTGGGACGCGGGATCGGTCCGCTCGAGCCCGACCTGCAACCCGTGGGCTTTCCCGTTCACCCCGGCCGGGATCGGCGCCGCATCCAGCAGCCGGACCCGGCGATCACGGCGTGCGTACTCGGCGACGAGATCGCGAGTCGCATCGGTCGAGCCACCGTCGATGACCAGGATCTCGGACACCTCGGCGGGTTGCGCGATCAAGCCCTCCAGGCAGGGCCGTAGGCGATCCTCCTCGTCGAGCACCGGCACCAGCACCGTGACCCGCTCGGCCGGCATAGCCCCCTCCGATCGCTGGATGCGGGTGCCCCGCGCTGTCCGGAGCAGGCGCCACATGACCCGGACCGCGAACGGGAGCTGGATCACGGCGATCACGCTCAGGAATCGCCTCACGATCGAATCGCCCGCACCGCCCGGCCCCGGCGAGGCTGCACCGGGTCGTGCCAATCCGCGCCGGATACGGCATGATGGGTCCGTTGCCGGTGAGCGAGCCGTTCCCGCCGCAATTCGGCGACGATCCGTCGCCAGGGATCGATAGGAGATAGATGCCCACCCGCGATCGCGTCATCGTCATCGGCAGTGGCTTCGGTGGTTTGGCCGTGGCAGTACGCCTGGCGGCGCGTGGTCATGCCGTCACCATTGTTGAGCAGCGGGAACAACCCGGCGGCCGGGCCTATGTCTACCGCCAGGACGGCTTTACCTTCGATGGCGGCCCCACCGTCATCACCGCGCCCTGGCTGATCACCGAGCTGTTCACCCTGGCCGGTCGCCGAGCTGAAGCGTATGTGAAGCTGGTGCCGGTCGATCCCTTCTACCGCATCTTCTTTCCCGATGGCGACCAATTCGACTACACCGGCGACTCGGACCGGATGCTGGCCGAGATTGGGCAACTCAGCCGGTATCCAAAGCAGGACGCCGCGGGGTATCTCGCCTTTGTTGAGCTGTCGCGCCGCATCTTCGATCGCGGCTTCACCAATCTGGCGACGGTCCCCTTCCTCAACCCGTGGCCGATGCTCCGCATCGTTCCTGACCTGATCCGGTTGCAAAGCTACCGCTCCGTCTACAGCCTGGTCTCCCGGTACATTCAAGATGATCGCCTGCGCCAGGTCCTGTCGTTTCACCCGTTGCTGGTCGGCGGCAACCCATTTCGGACGACCAGCATCTACGCCCTGATTCACTACCTGGAGCGGGAATGGGGCGTCTGGTACGCGATAGGCGGCACCGGGGCGATCGTCGATGCCCTGACCCGGCTCTTCGCCGAGCTGGGCGGGGTGCTTCGCCTGAATGCCCGGGTCGAGCGGATCCTGATTGAAGGAGATCGCGCCAGCGGCGTCCGCCTGGCCTCCGGCGAGGAGTTGGCGGCCGATATCGTCGTCAGCAATGCCGATGTCGCCGCCACCTACGCCGCCTTGCTGCCGCCCCGCGCGCGCTGGCCGTACCCCGCGTGGCGGTTGCGCCGGACGCGCTATTCGATGTCGCTGGTTGTCATCTACTTCGGCACCAACCGGCTGTACCGCGACATGGCAGGGAACCGGTTGGCGCATCACAACATCCTTCTCGGGCCGCGCTACCGGGGGTTGCTGGACGATATCTTTCGGCGCAAGGTGCTGGCCGACGACTTCTCGCTCTATCTGCACATGCCGACCCTGACCGATCCCACCCTGGCGCCGTCCGGTCACGAGGCATTCTACGTGCTGGCGCCGGTGCCGCACCTGGGGGGCGAGGTCGATTGGGCGACGGCGGCGGGTCCGTACCGGGATCGCATCATGGCGTTCCTGGAAGCGACCTACCTGCCCGATCTGTCGCGCCACTTGGTCACCGAGCGGATGATCGACCCGCGCCACTTCCGGGATGTGCTCGGCAGCTACCTGGGATCGGCCTTTTCGGTCGAGCCGACGCTGACCCAATCCGCCTATTTCCGCCCTCACAACCGCGCCCCGCGGGTGCCGAACCTCTACTTCGTCGGCGCCGGCACCCATCCCGGCGCCGGCTTGCCGGGCGTGCTCAGCTCCGCCAAGATCGCCGACGACCTTATCTCCAGGCAACCGCGGCAGAGGAACATCGCAATGTGAACGTGGGTGCGACCAGCTCGCGCCAGATTCGCATGCTGCCTTCACCGCATCTTCACGATCGGCCGCTACTGTTGAATCTAGAACCGGGAGGACGAACTCCCCGGATATAAAGGAGACAGCGGTGAACGACGACAACGGCAAGAAGTTCCTCATCGGCGGCGGCCTGATCGCGCTCGGCGCGGTCACGCTCAACCAGATCTACACCTCGGGGTTTCAGGCGGGGCTCATCGCCGGCGGCGCCGAGCCGGAACGATGGTCGCGCTTCGGCGGGGGAGGATTCCCGTTTGGCTTCTTCCTCCTCATCGGCCTCGGCGTCTTCATCTGGTTCAAGGTCACCAATGGCGGCAAGCGTGGTCCGGGCGGTTGGTTCAACGGCAACCGGCGCGGCTTCTTCGATGACCGCCGCCAGCAATGGCCGCAACCCTACCAGCAGCCGGGCAGCCAGCAGCAGTACGGGGCGCCCTACCAGCAACAACCGTACACCGATCAGGCGCCGGGTACGGCGCCACAACCCCCGGTGAACCACGGCGTCCCGCGGCAGCCACCGGTCAACTACTCCCCACCGGGCTCGCCGGCGCCCGCGTACCCGCGGCCGGAGCCGGATCAGCCGCCGGCCGCGCCTGATCCAAACAAGCCGGCGAACTAGTACGGAACTCGGGTGTTCACTTCGGTTGCCGAACGGCCCTCACCCCCAGCCCCTCTCCGAATCGTGGGAGAGGGGAGCCGGTATCGATGCCACACCAGGCACTCGAAGTCCGTAGACGCTATTGAGCGGTGCCCCCTCCGGCACCGCTCGCGTCGTTGGTTGAGTGGCTCGCGAACCAGCCAATCCCGATCAGCTTCCTTTAGGATGCTTTCGTGAAGGCAGCTGGGTGTCTTTAGCACCCAGCGACGCTCAGACGGCGATCGCGGGGGATACATGCAGCGAGGGACGAATC
>JACCYK010000404.1 GCA_013696525.1 Chloroflexia bacterium | reverse complement strand
ATCCGAGCCAAGCTGGCCACCCCCGAGCGATTCCCGGTGGCGGATCAGATCATCCATGCCTGGCCGGACGACGCGCTCGAGATGATCACCATCCAGCGGAATACCTATGTCGCGATCCTCAGCCATGACCCGAAGTTCGATGAGCCAGCCCTGCTCGGCGCGCTGGACAGCCCAGCGGCCTATATCGGCGCCGTCGGCAGCCGGAAGACAAACCTCGATCGCCGCCAGCGACTCGCGGACGCCGGCGTCAGCGCGGACCAAATCGCCCGGATTCGCGGCCCCATCGGGCTCGACATCGGCGCCTTCTCACCGGAGGAGATGGCGATCAGCATCCTGGCCGAGATCATCGCCGTCCGGCGCGGCCGAGCCGGCGGCTTCTTGGCCGACGCCTCCGGCCATATCCGCGGCCCACGCCAAGCACAAGCCGCTCACGAAGCGGTTACGATCGCGTCATAACTCCACGATGAGTGTTTCCGGCATCATCCTGGCCGCCGGCCAATCATCCCGGTTGGGGCGGTCGAAACAGTTGCTGCCGCTCGCGGGCCGTCCCCTCCTGGCGCATGTCATTGCGCATGCCGCGGCATCTGACCTGGACGAGACGATCCTGGTGCTCGGCCACGAGGCGACGGCGATCGCCGCCGCGCTTGGCGACCTCGGCCAGCGGACCATGATCAACCCGGAGTACGCTGCCGGCCAGAGCACGTCCGTCAGGGCCGGACTCTCGGCGGTCAGCCCAGAGTCGGATGCGGTCATGTTCCTGCTCGGAGATCAACCCACCGTGACATCCGAAATCATCAACGCCCTGCTGACCGCGTACCGGACCAAGCGAGCGCCGATTCTCGTGCCGACCTATGGCGGACAACGAGGCAATCCGGTGCTGTTCGATCGCGCGCTCTTTCCAGAGCTCCACCGAGTCACCGGGGACGAAGGCGCCCGGGCTATCGTGCGCGCCAACGCACACGGCATTCGCCTCGTTACCATGCCGGGCGACCGCCCACCACCAGATGTCGATACTGAAGAGGACTATCAGCAGCTGCTCGCGTCGTGGACAGGCGAAGGCAGCGGGTTCGCGGCCAAGCTCGGGGATTGATTCCTGAGCTTGTTCGAGGGAACGAGCGTTCGTACTTCCCACCCGTTACGAAAACGCGCCTTCCTCATCCAACCGGCCCAGCACCCGGTCAAACGCGGCGATGGTCTGATCGACATCATCCTCGGTGTGCCGGATCGACAAGAAGCCGCCGCCATGGAACAGCTCGACGCCTTCGAGCATCAATCCCAGATGCAGCCGCGTGTTCAGTGCCGTGTCGGCGGCCTTCACCAATTCCGTGGGGGAGAAACCGGCTGGCGCTCGCAAGTCGCCGCCGGTTTGATTGGTCGCGCTGACACCGGCCGCGACATGGAAGCCCGAGCTCTCGCCCCAGGCGAATCCAGGCAGCCCGCGCCGGACGAACGTCGCGTTGACGCCGGAGCGCAACTGGCCGGCCAGCCGATCACAGGTCGCCTGAACCGAAGGATTGGCGCACTTCGTGACGCAGATGGTCCCTGCCGTTGCCGCCAGCGGATTGGCATTGAACGTCCCCTGGTGGCGAACCTTCTTGGTCGCGTTCCAGCCCCGGTCATCCTTGAACTCCAGGACCTCCATCACCTCGGCCGTCCCGGCCACGCCGCCGCCGGGCAGTCCGCCAGCCACGATCTTAGCCATCGTGGTCAGGTCCGGCATCACACCGAACCGCTCCTGGGCGCCGCCGGGCGCCCAGCGGAAGCCGGTAATGACCTCATCGAAGATCAAGACCACGCCGGCGGCGGCGGTTACGTTGCGCACCTGAGCCAGGAAGCCATCATCCAGGGGAACCGTGCCCCACGAAGCGCCGCTCGGTTCGAGGATCAACGCCGCGATGTCCCCCCGCGCCAGCCTGGCTTCGACCGCGGCGGCATCGTTTGCCGGGATCGCGTCGACCGTGCCCAGGGTTTCGCGGGGGATGCCGGGGATCGCGTCGGAGTCAAACGGCGGCTTGTTGCCCTTGAGAGCGTAATCCTGCCAGCCGTGAAAGTGGGCTTCGAACTTGAGGATCGTCGTCCGGCCCGTGTAGGAGCGAGCGACCCGCATCGCGAGCAGCGTCGATTCGGTGCCGGAGGCGGTGAATTTCACCTTCTCGGCCGAGGGAATGACGCGAGCGATCGCTTCCGCCCACCGCACCTCGCCCTCGTGCCCGGCCCCGAGGTGGGTGCCGAGCGCGACCTGATCGCGCACCGCCGCCGTGATCTCCGGATCGTTGTGGCCAAGGATCAGCGAGCCATGGCCGATCACATAATCAATCAGCTTGTTGCCATCAACATCCCACTTGTAGGCGCCGTCCGCCCGCGCGATATACGGCGGAAACGGCTTCAGATACCGGCCATCATGCGTGATGCCGCCGGGAATAACCTGGTTCGCCCGCTGGTGCATCGCCAGCGAGCCGGCAAAGCGCCCGGCGAACTCGTCCGTGATCGATGGTGAAACCGCAACCTGGGCCATGACCCGTTTCCTCCGCCGCGTGCAATCCGCCGACGACCTTCATTCGTTTGGACTATATGATTTCCTTGCAAACCCTGCAAAGCGAGATTCGGCCCCCTAACCGCAAACCCGGGAGGGCACGTCAAGGTTACCCCAGGATTGGGGGTTAGAAAGCCGATCGTCCGGATCAGCAGGCGCCCGCGGTGCAAATGCCCGGGCCGCCGGCCATGCCTGGATTGTTAGCGCAGCAGGTCAGCCCGTCGTCGCAGCCGCTCTGCTGCATGCCGGTCCCACATTCGCATCCGGTCCCGCTGCACACCGGCGTGGCGCAGAAACCGTTCGGGCCACAGTAGCCGGAGCAGCAACTCGAGCAACCGGTATCCCAGCTACAGGTGGGGGCGCAGGGATTCGTCGTTGCCTGGCACTGATGCTCGTAGCAGACGCTTTCCGTTTCGCAGCGGCCGGGACCGCCCGGCATCGAGGAATCATCGGTGCAACAGACGAACCCATCGTCACAGGCGCCCAGCACGCCGGAATGACAGGCGCATCCCTCTCCCGTGCAGTTCGTCGGGT
>JACCYK010000042.1 GCA_013696525.1 Chloroflexia bacterium | reverse complement strand
GCCGAGGGCCAAGCCCGCGGCGCCTTTGCCCAGGGTGCGCCGGTCCAATCGTCGCTGCTCGCTCGCCATGTCAGATGACCTCCTTGTACCTACTCCCGGCCGCGTGGCCGGAATCGTCACTTACGCCCGCATGGACGCGACCAGTGGAGTTGGCGGCGCTGTCAGCGCCACGGCGCGATCCAGCGGCAGCGCGACCGGCCGCCCGGTGCGCGAGGATTCGTAGATCGCGAGGATGATCTCGAGCGCCTTGCGCGCTTCCGCCCCGGTGACCGCCGGCTGCCGGCCGGCAATGATCGCCTGCAAGAACTCCTGGATCTGGAGGCGGTGAAACTCGGGGAATCCAGGATTGGTGGCCCGGCCCGGAGCGAAGACGTCGAGGTACTCCTCCGTGCCGTCGACGGTCCAGATGTCGATCACCCCCTCCACCCCCTCGGGCCGCTCCCAGACGCTGGCGGTGGCGTGGCTGTCGCCATGCACCGCTACCCGGAAGCCGAACTCCGGCGAGATCGTGGTCGCCGCCTCGATTGTCCCCAGGGCGCCGTTGGCAAAGGCCACCGTGGCCACCACCGTATCCTCGACGTCGATATAGTCAGCATGTTGCAGGGTGGCGTACTTGCCGTAGATCTCGGTCACCGGGCCCATGAACCACTGCATCAGGTCGATGGCGTGGATCCCTTGGTTCATCAGGGCGCCGCCGCCCTCGGTCGCCCATTTGCCGCGCCAGGCGTCGCGGGCGAAATACTCCCGCGGCCGCCAGATGCGGACCTGGCACTCGGCCAGGGTCAGCCGTCCCAGCTTGCCGTCGTCAATCGCGGCCCGGATCCGTTGCGCCGCCGGCCAGAACCGGCGCTGGAAGATGCCGCCGAAGGTGATGCCGCCTCGATCGGCCGCCTCCACCATCGCGTCCGCCTCCGCCAGCTCGACCGCGATCGGCTTCTCGACCAGCACATGCACTCCCGCTCGCGCCGACGCGACCACGATCGCGGCGTGACTCGGATGCGGGGTGCAGACGCAGAGCGCGTCCACCGTGCCGCTGTGCAACAGCTCGTCCAGGTCGGTGAAGGCATGGGGGACGCCGAATTGGTCCGCCAGCGCCCGGGCGCGGGATTCGTCAAGATCACAGCAGGCGGTGAAGACCGACTCCGGCAGGGTCGCCAGGGCCGCCGCGTGCTGGACCGCGATCCCGCCACAACCGACAATTCCGGTTCGTAAACTCGCTCCCATTCGCTCCCTCTCCGCTTTGCTCTGTCTTTGCATCGTTCGCCAGGCGTACGCTCGCTCAGAGCAGCTTACCCACTCCCACCGACGAGGCGGGCAGCATGCACCGCCGCAGGTAGTTCGCGGCCCAGGCCGCTCCTGCCAAACCGGGACACATCGGATCCTCGTTCTCAATCGAGAGCCCACCCTGATATCCGACCTCGCGCAGGGCGGAGAGGATGGCCGGCCAGTTCGCGTGGCCCTGGCCCGGTAACCGGTAGCGCCACCAGGCATTGCCGGTGATCCCCTGCTTTGCCAGTGCGGCGGGCAGCACCTCGGCGTCCTTGCCGTCCATATGGTAAATGCGGTCGCCATAGGCGCGGATGACCCCGGGGATGTCGGGGATCTGAAGCCAGACCAGGTGGCCGGGATCGAAGCTCAGGCCCAGCGCCGGCGAGGGCACCTCCGAGAAGATGATGTCCCACAGCGCTGGCGAATGCGCCAGGTTCCCCTCACCGCCGCCCCGCGGCGCCGTCTCGAACGCGAGGCGCACCCCGCGATCTTCGGCGTACCGGGCCAGCGGCGTGAAGACCTCCCTGAACGCGCGGACGTTTTCGGCCAGCTTGTTGGATGGATGATCCGGCCCCACCGCCGGTAAGCCGAGGAAGTGCATACCGGCGGTCGATCCGCCATAGGTCACGACGACGGCGGCCTTGAGCGCGACGCAGGCATCGATCGCCCGCGTCAGGGCGATAACTCGTTCGTGCCGCAAAGCCATGTCCGGCGTCAGCAGATTCAGCATCGGCGCCACCGCGGTCACGGTCATGTCCTGCTCCGCCAACAGGTCCAGAATCTGCCCGGTGTCCCCGTTGGCGGCCGCCCGTAAATCGATGTGGCCGCCAAAGCCGGCATCGCCAATCGGCCGAAAGCCCGGCCCGGCGTTGATCTCGACCGCCTCCAGGCCGAGGGTGCCGGCCCGCCGGATGAGAGCGGGAAATGGCATCGGCTCGATCCCGACGAGCGTGGCGACCCCGATCTTCACGCGTCCAACCCTCCCCAGCGGTGAAGAACAGTCTGGCATCTCATTGCAGTTGGCTCCGTAATCTCGGGTCAAGGAAATCGCGCAGGGCGTCACCCAGCAGATTGGCCGCCATGATCGTGATCGTGATCGCCAGCCCCGGCGCCAGCACCAGCCACCATGGCGGCCGGAAGGCCCCAGCCAGCACCCCGCCCAGCATGCTGCCCCAGGTGGGGGCGGGCGGCGGGGTGCCGACGCCGAGGAAGCTCAGCGCCGCTTCGGCGAAGATGGCGGTGCCGAGGTTGAGGCTCGCCAGGACCAGCATCGGGGCCACGCATTGGGGCGCGATGTGCCTCGCCAGCATGCGGATCGGGGCCACCCCGATCGCCCGCGCGGCGTCGACGAACGCCATCTCTTTGGTGGAGAGCACGATCGCGCGGACGACCCGCGTGGTGCCGGGGATCCGGGTGACGGCGATCGCGATCGTCACCGTCACAATGCCCGATCCCAGGCCGGCCAGCAGCAACATGGCCAGGATCAGCGCCGGAAACGCCATCATCAGATCGAGCAAACGGAGGCTGATAAGGTCGAACTTGCCGCCGGCATAGCCGGCGACGAGCCCCCAGACGAACCCGATGCCGTCCCCGATGGCCACCGCCGCAACCGCGATCAAGAGCGTCAGCCGGGTGCCGTACATGATCCGGCTCAAGACATCTCGTCCCAATTGATCCGTCCCCAGCAAATGCTCGGCGGTGGGCGGCTGGCTAATGGCGATGAAGTCGGCGGCCAGTGGATCGTAGGGGGCGATCCGATCGGCCAGCAGGGCGATCACCATCGCTCCCAGCAAGAGGAGCAAGCTGACGATCCCCACCGGCGAGCTCCGCCAGAACTGGCGGCCGGTCCGGCCCGCCCGCTGGCCCGGGCTCGGGGGCGCCACGACCTCGGCGAGACGCGGCCCCGCGGCGCCCAGGTTGGCGGTCGCGCGCGGTTCGCTCATGCTGCCATCCTGGCCACGCGCTGCCGCATGACGCTACTGATACCGAATACGGGGATCGACCAGGCCATAGCTGATATCGACCACCAGATTGACGACCACGAAGATGACGCCGTACAGCAAGACCAAATTCTGGATCACCATCCAATCCCGCTCATTCAGCGCCAGCACGAGCGCCGCCCCCAGCCCCGGCACGCCGAACGCTCGCTCGACCGCGACCGAGCCGCCGAGCAACCCGCCGAAGGCCAGACCGGAGACGGTGATGATCGGCAGCAGCGCGTTCCGCAGGGCGTGGCGCAGGTTCACCGTGCTCGCCGACAGCCCCTTGGCGCGGGCGGTGCGGACAAAGTCGTCCTGCAAGACTTCGAGCATGGCCGAGCGGGTAAAGCGGGCGATGACCGCCGCCAGGCCAATGCCGAGCACCAGGATCGGACCAGCCACGATCTGCAGATGCCGGCCCGGGTCCTCATTAATTTGGACCAGGTCCAGCGGCGGCCGCCAACTAAAGGCCAGCACCGAGCCGGTAATTGCCAGCATCCCCAGCCAGAAGCTGGGCACCGCCAGGAACAGAATCACGCCGAGCCGCGTCACGTAATCGAGCCAGGACCGCTGCTTGACCGCGCTGACGATCCCGATCGGGATGCCGATCACCCAGGCCACGACGACCGTCATCATCGCGATCTCCAGCGTGATTGGGCCGCGCCGCAGGACGAGATCGCGCACCTTGTCGCCCCGCCAGAACGACTCGCCGAGGTCTCCCCGCAACACCTGCCCCATCCAGTCCAGGTACTGCACATGATAGGGCTGGTCGAGACCAAGCGACGCGCGAGCGGTCGCCAGCTCGGCCTCGCTCAGTACGATCGTGGCCCCTTCGCTCGCCTCCATCATCGCCAGCGGATCTCCGGGGATCACCCGCATGGCGAGGAAGATCAAGACCGTCACCCCGAACAGGGTGGGAATCGCGAGCAGCAGCCGGCGCAGAATATAGACTCGCATCTCAGGTACCCACTCGCCCGCTCCGCTCCCGCCCGCGCCAATCGATCACGCCGCCGTTATTGCTCCAGCCAGACGGTCTCGAACCGGCCGAACTGCGAAAAGAGCCGGTCCTCCAGGGCCAGGCCCTTGACGCTGGCGTGCCACATCGCGGAGTGGGCGCAGAACCCGATCATGAGGAAGGGCGGATCCTCGTCGAGCATGGCTACCCCCTGGTCGAAGAGCTCCTGGCGAACGGTCTCGTCCGCCTCGACCGTGATCTGGTCCAGCAGGGCGTCGAAGTCCTCGTTGGCGTAGCGTGACCAGTTGGTCGAGGCGCCGCTGCGGAGATTGGCATTCCAGAGCAAGGTCGGATCAACCAGGTTGGAAGTGAAGGCGCCTTCGACGATGATGTCGAAGTCGCCGCTTTGATAGAGCTCGGACAACAGACCGCGCTCGACCAGCCGGATCTCGCTCTCGATCCCCAGCGACCGGCGCAACTCTTCCTGCACCGCCGGTCCGTTGATGCCGGAATGCTGCGGATCGGAGGCGGTCACCAGATCAATCGGGCCGAAGCCATCCGGGTATCCAGCCTCGGCCATCAGCCGCTTGGCTTCCGCGATGTCCTCTTCCTTGTCCGGTCGATAGCCGGGACGAGTCGCCAGCTCTTCCTCGGCGGGCGCGTACGGGGCCACGGCCGGCATCCAGGTGGTGAGGAACACCGGCTCCTGGGTCGCGGAAATGGCCGCGATCAGGTTCTGCTTACTGACCGCCAGATGAATCGCCCGGCGTACCCTGGGATCGTTGAACGGCTCATGCTCGTTGTTGATGATGGCCGTGTGCGAGTTGAGACAGGGCAGCCGCGCCGTGCCGATATCGTCGCGGGTGGCGCCTTCCTCCCAAGTTTCGGGCGACACATTGAACGAGAGATCCGCCTGCCCGGTCAGCACCGCGGTGCCGCGATCGGTCCAGACCGGTACATGGAGCATCTCGATGCCGTCGATGTACGGCAGTTCGGGGTTCCAGTAGTCCTCATTGCGAGCAAGGGAGAACTTTTCGCCCGGCAGCGCTTCGGTGACGATGAAGGGACCGGTCCCCGGCGCGATCTCGCGCCGCAGGTCCTGGTCGTTGGCCTCCAAGTACGTTTGGGAGTAGACCACCATTGCCGGGTTGGTCAGCACTTCGAGGAAGACGGGCCAGGGCGAGGAGAGGACGAACTCGACCGTCGTCGGATCGAGCGCGGTCACGCGCTCGACCGGTCCCAGCTCGCTGCGATAGACGCTGACCATCCCCTCCGGCGGGAAGATGATCCGGTTGAAGGTGGCGGCCACGTCATCGGCCGAGAAGGGCGTCCCATCGTGGAAGGTCACGCCCTCGCGCAGGGTGAAGGTATAGGTCAGCCCGTCGTCCGCGATCTCCCAGCTCGTGGCCAGGCCGGGAATGATCGTGCGCAACCCGTCCGCCAGATTCTTCATCACCAGCAAGTCGTAGACATTGGCCAGCACCGCCGAGCTGGCGCCCTGGTGCAGGTCGTAGTGCGCGGTCGTCGCCCCCCAGGCGGTGCGCACCATCCCGCCCCGTTGCGGGTCCGCCTCTGGCGCCCGCAACAGATCCGGGGTTGGGGTCGCCTCTTGGCCGAAGGTCCGGCCGGGGGCCAGCGACGTGACCGCCGCGCCGCCCAAGACGACCGCCCCAGAAATCGCGATTACGTCTCGTCGTGAGTACCGGCCGCCCATCTGCTCCTCCTAAGGTTGGACTCGCTATCATCCGCCCGGTGAACGGTCTACCGTCACGAGACCGGTGTCCTACGATGCCGCCATGCCGCCTTGGTGCGTCACCTCCCGGACGCTGAACCCCAACCGGCGCGAGATCGTGACGGCCGCCACCGCGACCTCCTCGCCGACCACGGCCACCCGCTCCGCTGGGAACCGCATCGTTGGCGCGGCGAGGCTGATGGCCGCCACCGGCTCGCCCTCGTGCCCAAACACCGCCGCCGCCACGCAGCGGACGCCATCGGTCCGCTCCTCGTTGTCCACGGCGTAACCAAGCCGCCGGATCTCCACCAGCTGCCGGTGCATCGCCTCCGGCGTGGTAATCGTGCGGGGGGTGACTTCCGGCATGCCATCGGCCAGAATGGCGGCCACCCGCGCCGCCGGCAGGTAGGCAAGGATCGCTTTGCCGGCGGCGGTGCAGTAGGCGGGGCGGCGGGAGCCAACCTCGGTTTGCAAGGAGAGGGCGCGCTGGCCCTCGAAGCGATCGACCGTCACCACCCCGTCCTCGTTCATGACCGCCAGATGCACCAATTCTTGCGTGCTGTTGCGGAGATCAAGCAGGATGGGGCGCGCGATGCGCCGGACATCGAGGTTGTGAAGGAGGGAGGAGGCCATCGTCAGCACCCCAATCCCCAGCCGGTAGCGATCGGTAGCTGCCTCGCGCTCGACATAGCCACGAGCCCGCAACGTGGCCAGGAAGCGAAAGAGGGTCGTCCGGTGCATGCCGAGGCGGTTGGCCAGCTCGGTCAGCGTCAGCCCCTCCGCCGCCTCCGGCCGGGCCAGCATTTCCAGCACCCGCAGCCCCTTGTCGAGGGTGCTCAGGATGGCCGATCCGTTGGGGGCCGATGCCGTCACGAGCGTCGTCCTTGGCTACCCAGCCGGGGAACCGCGTGTCTCCTCTTTCCCGTCGTGCGTTTTCGGATACTGAAAACGATGTGCGAATGCGAAAACATGGTACGCAACTCGGGGCGCGATGTCAACCAGTCGCGCCGGTGAGCAGCGCGACGCCGCTTTGACACGGCACGTCGCGGCGGGGCATGATCCCCGGCAGCCTGCCGCGGGCTTGTGCCAGCAAGAGTGGTCATATCGGGATGCGCTGGAGGGACGGTCTTGATCCGATGGCTCCGGGCCGAGAGCGCCGCGGTCTTCGTCGCCGCCCTGCTGCTCTACTGGCAGACGGGCGGCCCCTGGTGGCTCTTGCTGCTCCTCATCCTCGCCCCCGACCTCTCCGCCCTTGGCTACCTGGCCGGCCCCGGCATTGGCAGCCGGACCTATAACCTGGCGCATACCTATGTCGGACCGATCCTCCTCTACGCGGTGGCGATTGCCGCCGGCTGGCCGCTCGCCACCCAACTAGCCCTGATCTGGCTGGCCCACATCGGGATCGACCGCGCCCTCGCCTACGGCCTGAAATACCCGTCCGGGTTCAAGCACACCCACCTCTCGCCACCCGCCGCGGCCCAACCGACTACGTACAATGCTGCCGCCGATGGTGGGACCCGCCGAACCTGATATGCGTGATCGTGTAGTACTGTGTCACATGAACCGGGGAGACCAGTCATGGCAGCTACAGCCATTGTGCGGGTTCGCGTGGATTCGGACGTCAAGGACGAGGCAACGCGTATCTTGGCGGACATCGGCCTGACCCCGTCGTGGGCGGTGCGGGTGCTGTTTGAGCGGATCGTTGCCGAGCAGACCTTTCCGCGGTCCCTCCTGAAACCAACGCAACCACGATCGCGGCCATGCAAGAGGGGGAGGACGGGGACGTGCCTTCCTTCGCCAGTATCGACGAGCTGATGGCCGATCTGAACCGGGACGATTAAGCGAATCGAGCAATGCGCTGGGCATGCCACCGTGCTCGGCTGGCGCCGCGATGGCATCTCCCTCATCCCTGACGGAGTTCAACGTCGAAGCACCCGGACCGCCCCGCCAGGGAGGACCGAAGCCGCGTCTACCAGGTATCGTCGCCGGCTAGCCGCTCGTAGAGGGCGTCTAGCGCCTCGTCGGAGTGGTAATGGATGGTCAAGGCGCCGCCGCCGCCGCGGTGCCGCTTGAAGGTCACTTTGGTGCCCAGGGTCGATTGGAACCGCTCGACGAAGCGGCGCTCGTTCGCCGGGGCCGGGACGGCGTCATGCCGGCGGACGGTGGTTTGGCTGCCCCAGCGGCGGACGGCCTCTTCCGTCTGCCGCACGGTCAGGTCGCGGCTTGTCACCAGCTCCAAGGCCGCGATCTGATCGGCCGCGGTCGGCAGCCCCAAGAGGGCGCGAGCGTGGCCCTCGGTGATCTCGCCCGCGCCGAGCGCCGCCTGCACCGGCTCCGGCGCCGTCAGCAATCGCATCGTGTTGGTGACGCTGACTCGTGACCGCCCAACCCGTTCCGCCACCGCGCCCTGGGTCAAGCCGAACTCGTCGATCAGTTGCCGGTAGGCGGCGGCTTCCTCTAATGGCGACAGGTCGGCCCGGACCACGTTCTCGACCAGCGCCAGCTCCAGCATGGCGCGCGGTGTCGCCTCTTTTATGACCACCGGCACTACCGCCAGGCCGGCGAGCTGCGCCGCTCGCCACCGCCGCTCGCCGGCGATCAGGATGTAGCGGCCGCGCTCGGCGCCAGCGGTGACCACCAGCGGTTGAATGACGCCGTGGGTGCGAATCGAGGCGGCGAGCTGGCGCAGGCTGGCTGGGGCGAGCGTGGTCCGCGGTTGGTAGGGGTTCGGCTCAATCGCATTGACATCGACCTCGTGGCTGGCCGGGACGCCGCCGGCGCCCTCCACGTCGGGAATCAAAGCGCCAAGCCCGCGGCCCAAGCCTCCCTTCCGCGCCGACCCCTGCCGGCCCCGCCCCGAAAGGGGAGCCGGTGTCGTCTCAGCGTCGGTGGCTGGTGGTGTCGCCATCGTCCGTCATCCCGAGCCGTCGTGCCGCGTCGCCATCGTTCCCTGAGTCTACACCGACTGAGCCGGGCACCGGTGCCGGTCCACGGCGTGAACCAGGAAGCCGCGCCGCGGTCGTCGCGTATACTCCGCTCCGGATCGGACCCGTCACGGGCGATCGCGCCCGGAGCGGCCCGGTCTCCTGGGTCTGAAATCCGGCTGGAACGGGCTCGCCGCCGGGGCGAGCGCGAAGTCCGGCCGTCGCGCGTCAAGGGCACCCGTGCAAGAGTCTCTGCTGCTGGTCGTTGTTTCAGTGATCGTCATCGTGGCCGCGGTCTATGGTCTCGCCTATTGGGCCTACCGCGCTCGAAGTGACCGTTCGGCGTACTTTGGTCTGTATCTGCTGATTGCCTTTCCATCTACGCTCATGTTGGTGTCGAGTCTCGTGACCCTGTGGCTAGGTGACCAGCGCCTAGCTAGCGTCCTCCTGCTGATAAGCATTGGCCTCGGTCTGCCAATGCTGAAACCGTTCCGTCAGTTGTTGGCGAAGGTGACCCCTATAGATCCTGACTCCCCGACGGACATGGCTGGACTTGCAGTATTGCTTGGGCTAGCAGGTTCGTTGCTGGGGCTCACCGTCACAGTCCCCACGCCAACGTCCCTAGAGGGGGTCTCACCGAATATCCCTGAACTGCTCCTGCAAGCGGCCGTCTTTGTCCTGGTCGCCTACTTCACCGTCGGCTGGCGCATTGTGCGCACCTTCGGCGAGGCGACCGCCCGCCTCGGCATCACCCGTCCCACGTGGGAAACGCTCGCCGCCGCCGCCGGGTTTACCGTCCTCGCCTTCCTGACCGCGATCGCGGTCAATGTGATTGCCCTCTTCGTCCAGCCCGAGCTGGCGGAGAGCATGAACGCCCTGACCGAGGATCTGACCGCCAACTTCCAGAACCCGGTCGGGGCCCTGATTCTCGGCATCTCGGCCGGCGTGGGTGAAGAGGCGCTCTTCCGGGGGGCGCTCCAACCACGGTACGGGATTGTCCTGACCTCGATCGTCTTCGCCTTGCTGCACGCTCCCCAATACGGGCTCAACCTGGCGGTGCTCGGCTTGTTCGCGGTCAGTATCCTGCTCGGCTTGGCCCGCAACTACTTCGGCACGACGACGGCGATGATCGCCCATGCCGCGTACAATGCAATCCAGGTGCTACTGGTCATCTACGTCGTCTAAGACGCGAATCGAGCCGGGCGCGCGGCACCAGGCGGCTACCGCGCCGCCACGGCGACTGAAGAGCCGGCAGCCGGGGCGGGGGGCGGTCATGCAACTGGTAGAGATCCGGGACCTCGACGGGCCGAACCAGTTCTTGCTGCAACCGGCGATCAAGGTCGCCTTCGTGGCGACAGCGGATGATCGTTCGCCCGATGCGATCGCCGCCCTCGGCGCCCGGCTGGAACCGTTGGGGGTCGACACCGATGACCGCGAGAGCGGCGACTGGCCGATCGGCGAGCTGCTGATGGCCGCCGCCATCCTGCTCCACGAACGCTCCGGCCGGCCCGAGCCGGAGCTGACCTGGACCCCGCTCGAAACCGCGGATCACGTCGCTCTGGCCTTTGGCTGGGAGCATCGCCGCTTTGGGTTGGAGGTGGGGCGGGTGCTGGCGGCCGTCGCCACCGGCGAGCCGCTCGATCTCCAGCCCACGCTCGACCGCTTAGCCTCCCTGCTGGCCACGACGGAGGCCGACGACCGGCCCCACCTGCTGCGCGACGCGGACCGCACCCGCCCCCTGATCGGCGTCACCGGCACCAATGGCAAGACCACCACCACCCGGCTGATCGCGCACATCCTGCGGAGCACTGGCCGCCACGTCGGCTGGGCGACCACCGCCGGGGTCTACATCGATGGCGAGCTGGTGCTGGAAGGCGACTACACCGGGCCGCAAGGGGCCTGGCGGGTCTTCGACGAGCCGGCGGTCGACGCTGCCATCCTGGAGACGGCTCGGGGCGGCATCCTGCTGCGCGGGCTGGCTTACGAAAGTAACGACGTCAGTGTCTTCACCAATGTCAGCCCCGATCATCTCGGCTTCCACGGGATCGAGACCGAGGACGGCCTGGCCCAGGTCAAATCGGTCGTGGTCCGCGTCACCCGGTCCGGCGGCTACGCCGTGCTGAACGCCGACGATCCGCGCGTCCGGGGCGCCGCCAGCGGGATCCACGCCTCGGTTTTCTGGATCAGCCAAGAGCCGGAGAACCCGACCGTGCTGGCCCACCTGCGCACCGGCGGCCGGGCCCTGCTGATCCGTGACGGGGTGGTGATCGAGGCGCGGGGATCGCGCGAGCATCCCCTGCTCGAGGTCACGGCGGTGCCGATCACGTTCGACGGCCTGGCCCGCCACATGGTCGAGAACACGCTCTGCGCCGCCGCCGCCTGCCTCGCCCTCGGCCTGCCGCGGGATGAGATCGTCGCCGCCCTAACCAGCTTCGGCACCGACCCCGATCATAACGCCGGCCGGCTCCACCGGTACGAGGTGAAGGGGGCGACGGTCATCCTCGACTACGCGCACAACATCGTCGGCCTGACCCACCTCCTGGAGCTGGCGGCGCGCTACCGGACCGGCGCCGGCCGGTTGATCGCGATCATCGGCACCGCCGGCGATCGCGCGGACGAGGTGCTGCGCGAGATGGGGCGGGCGGCGGCGGCGGCGAGCGACCTGGTGCTGGTGAAGGAAACCCATCGCTACCTGCGGGGCCGGGCCGCCCCGGCCGAGATGAACGCGGCCTTTGTCGACGGCATTGTCGCCGCCGGCGACACGCCGTACGAAATCATCGAAACCGAGCTGGGAGCGCTGGAGCGGGCGCTCCACGATCTGCACCCCGGCGATGTAATCGCCATGATGTGCATCGAAGAGAGCGTCGCCGCCCGCGACCTCGTATCCGGGCTGGCATCGCCGAAACCCGCCTAGCGGCTCCTCACCGGCGATCCGGCATGGTACGATCGACCGTCGCCGTCGCGCATCGTATTCCGAAGGAATCCGGCTATGGCAACGACCACACGGTTGACAACAGTTGAGGATCTGGAACAGCACGGCGTGCCGGAAGGCCGCTGGGAGCTGATCGATGGCAAGCTGGTGGAGTTGGCCTTGAGTAGCGAGCAACATTGGACGATTGGCTCCGCGCTCATTTACCGGATCAGCGCCTATGTTGTGCCGCGCCAACTCGGAATAGTCTTGACCCCGGACGCGGGCGTTGTGCTCTCCACGGATCCCTCGGTGATGCGGGTGCCGGACGGCGGCTTCATCCGGGCCGACCGGCTGCCCGCCGGTCGCGATCGGCGGCGGTTTCTTCGCGTGGTGCCCGATCTGGTGGTCGAGATCATCTCGCCAAATGACCGGGCCGCGGAGGTGATCGCCAAGGGGATGATGTGGCTCGAGGCCGGGGTAACGCTCTTCTGGCTGGTTGATCCCGACGCCGAGACCGTTACCGTCTTCGAGCGCGGCCGCGGTCCCCGTACGCTGACGGTCAAGGACACTCTGGACGGAGGCGATGTCCTCCCCGGCTTCCAGCTCCCGCTCCGGGACGTTTTCTCCGCCTAACCCGATGGGTAACGTACTGGCAGCGAGACTCGCCACCGCGCCCAGAGTCGTTCGAGCGTCGGACGATGCAGGCAGCAGCGGATACCAATCGTTGCTAGGGTTCGACCTCTTCGTCGAATTCTGCCAGCCGCTTAAGCTTGATCGTGCTGAGATCGAGGTCGTACAGCCTCAGTTCTTGGCTCAGCCGCGTCAGCTCCCGTAAGGCTTCTCGCCGCTGTGCCTTGTCCTGCAACCGATAGGCCAGCAGCTCGTTGTGCGGCACGAGCCGGATCTCCCCTTCTTGTCGGTAGGGTAGCGTTCCTTCATCCAACAGCCGCACCAGGTATGGGATCGGGACGTTGAGCAGCTCGGCGGATTGGTAAATCGTGAGTTCCGAGCCGATCGCTCGCAGGACCAGCGCCTTATCCCCGGCCAAGAGGCGTGCGACTTGGTGGAGGATTCGAAGGACCGTCGGCGGAAACTCCACCGCCTCGCCGCTGGCG
>JACCYK010000673.1 GCA_013696525.1 Chloroflexia bacterium | reverse complement strand
CCGCTCGGGCGGTGGTTGCGGGCCACCGCCGCCAGCAGCCCCGCCGACCCGCCGACCGCGACCTACGATCTCGACGGCGCCTGGGCGCGGGTGGTGGCGCCGATTATCGGCCGCGGCGGTCTACTTGGCAGCGTCTCGCTGCTGGTGCCGCGGGGTGGCGCCACGCCGGAAGACGGGATGACGACGGCCAATGGCGCCGCCGCCTGCGCCGTCGTCCTGGCCCGCGAGCAAGCCGCCGCCAATGTCCGGCGCGAGGTTGAGCTGCACGTCCTGGATGAGATCCTGGACGGCGCCTTGCGCAGCGAGACGACGTTGCGGCAACAGGCGAAGCGGCTCGGTCACGACTTCGAGCAGCCGCATGTGGCGCTGGTTGCCCGGCTCGAACACACCGCCGGCAGCGGTCCGGTCCGGGCCCAGGGTCGCGACGAGTGGTGGGCCATCCTGGACGACGTGATCGCCCGCGCCGGGGCGCCGCGGGCCGGCGGCGTGCTCTGGCGGATTCGGCAAAACAACGCCGAGATCATCTGGCCGGCGGCGCCGGAGGTTGACCTGATGCGGGTGGCGCGGGTCATCCACGAGGACCTCGCGACGATGGTCTCGGGCTCGAGCGCGGTCAGCACCGCCGTCTCGGTCGGAATAGGGACGCCCCGCGGCGGGATCGAGGGCATCCGGCGTTCCCACCAAGAAGCCCGGCAGGCGCTGACGCTGGGCCGGCGCCTGACCGGGGCCGGGCACCTGACCCGCTTCGACACCCTAGGCGTCTACCGGTTGCTCTTCGCCGCCGAGCAGTTGCCGGAGCTGGCGGCCCTCCACACCGAGACGCTGGGCAGCCTGCTGGACTATGACCGGGAGCACAACGCCGAGCTGGTGCACACCCTGGACGCCTTTTTCGCTGCCAATGGCAGCCCCAAGGAAGCGGCGGAACGGTTGCACGTCCACCGTAACACGGTCCTCTACCGCCTGGACCGGATCCGGGAGATCACCGGCTTCAACCTGGAGGACTCGGCCCTCCGCCTGCGGCTCCAGCTCGCGCTGCACATCCACCTCGCGCTCTATACGAGGTCTGATTGATCCGCGATTCCCCTCTGCTCCGGGATAGCGATGCCAACGGGCTCGGCGGTGCAGATGCCAGGAACCGCCACCTTGACGAAGAGATGGGGCGTGGCGACGGCGCTGTCGGGGTAGCGCCCAATCCGATCCTGGAAGCCGGGGGAGAAGAAGGCGGCGCGCGGCGACCGGGCCGAGTCCCATTCGGCGATATTGACGAAGGTGGTGCTGCCGGCGATGCCCCGGTGCAATTGGGTTGAGATGTAGCCGGGTTGGTCTTGCATAAAGGCGGCGTCGTCGGTCCACGCCGCGAGCAGCCTCGCCTCGTCGTCCAGATCGACGTTGAAGGTGTTGATGAGTACGACGGGGCCGGTTTCCCGCTCCAGTTGCTCGCCGAAGGTGACGCGCGAATCCAGTTCCGTTAGCTTGATCGTCATCAGAAGTCTCCACTGTACTCGCTCGTATCCAGTCGCTCAGGATGCGTCGGCGCGAGCTGGCGCCGCTCGTCGTTTCAGCCGCTGGCGAAGATGCGGTAGCTGCCACATCGCCACCCCGGTGACGACGACGATGGGGACCACCACAATCCGCATGAAGGGGCCGGCCCCGGGCAGGTCTCCCAGTGACGTGTAGAGATAGAGGATGAGGAGCACTCCGGCGGCGAGGTGGACCAGGCGCTGAAGATCGCGCAACTGCTTGTTCGAGATCGTCATTACAATCACCGTTCCTTATTGTTGGGGTCGACCGGCGCCGAGGTCAGTGTCGCGCTCATCGTGCGCATCAGTTCGCGCGCCCGATCCCGCTCGACCGTCGTCAGGTTGCTCATCGCTCGCTCGTTGACCGCCACTGCCAGCGGCACCAGGACGTCGCGCAAGGCCCGGCCCTCGTCGGTGAGGCAGACATGGACGAGGCGACGATCCCTAGTGTCCCGCTGCCGGCGCACCAGGTTGTCCCGCTCCATGCGGTCGATGGTCCGGACCATGGTCGCGTTCTCAATCGCGACGCGGCGGCTCAGCTCGGTTTGGGAGGGACCGTCTTCTTCCCAAAGAAACATCAGCACCGCCCATTGCGCGACCGAGACCCCGTGCGGCGCCATCGCCTCGGCTAGGGCGCGGGCGAACGCTCTAGCCAGGTAGTTGGCGAGATAGCCAGGACTCTCCTCGATGACGAACGTCTCATCGCTCGGATCCCGGTTGGGTTGGGCGTCTCCGCGCACTACATCTCTCCTCATCTCATCTCCAATAATTGCTTAGCTAATGATTAGCATACTACTATAGTTGTGTCAATCGTTCGGTCCGGGGCGAGTCCATAGAGGCGGGAAGCCCACCTGCTATCATTCCTTCCGAACTTGCGGCCACCCGCCACCGGGCGGCCGCGATCCGGTTTGGCTGAGCGATGCCAGTCTTGGGGGTCACGCGCGAACTATGGCCGACGAATCGCACCCCTTGCCCCGCGATCAGGGCGACGGCGCCGGACCGCTCACCATCGGCGTCCTCGTCAAGCAAGTGCCGGACGTCAACGCGGTCAAGATTGATCGGACGTCCAGGAAGCCGGTGCTGAGCGGGCAGCAAGTCGTCAGCTCCTATGATTCCCACGCGATCGAGGCGGCGCTGCAATTGCGCGATCAGTTCGGGGGCGAAGTGGTCGTCGTCTCGGCCGGACCCGCCGGCGCGAAGGATGCGATCACGCGGGCGCTGGCGATGGGCGCGGATCGCGGGATCCAGATCAATCTGGACACCGCCAACGCGGTCGATTCGCTGGCTACCGCGCGGCTGCTGGCGGACGCGGTCCGGGAGTCCAGGTTCGATCTGATCCTGGCGGGCCAGACCGCCGACGATTACGAGACCGGGCAGGTGGGGCCGCAGGTGGCGGAGCTGCTCGAGCTGCCGCTCGTCTCCTCGGTGATTGGCCTCGAGCTTGACGGAAGCCGGGTCATGGCGACACGGGACATGGAGGATGGCCACCAGACGGTCGAGACCGGCCTCCCGGCCGTCCTGCTGATCAGCAGCGGTCTCAACCAGCCTCGCTATCCGTCGCTGAAGGGCATCATGGGGGCGAAGAAGAAGCCGGTGGACCAGGTCGCCGCCGGCGCCACGGCCACTGGCGCGGCGGACCGGATGCGCTGGGGAGAGCCATACGTGCCGGAGCGCACTGTGACCGGCACCATTCTCCAAGATCAACCAGCCGCCGATGCCGCCAAGCAGCTCGTCGCCTGGCTGCGAGAGCAGAAGATTATCTAACCCCACCCGGAGTCGTAAGTCGTAGGTCGTGAGTCGTAAGTGACGGGGTGGGGGGAGAGCGTGGCCGCGTCGCTTGACACCCCGCTCGTGATGGTCCACCTTCTCACGACTCACGACTCACGAC
>JACCYK010000653.1 GCA_013696525.1 Chloroflexia bacterium | reverse complement strand
ACATCAATGTGATGCTTCATGATCGGGGCATAGCCGCCGCGCCAGCGCACCGCCGCCTTCACCACCAGGATCTGTTGGCGGGCCGGATCGATCCCGGCGGACTTCAGTTGCTGGAGATCGCCCGGCGCGGTCTTGGCCGTGGTCAGGATCAGATTCACCCCATCGACCCGGACCACCGCGATCGGCCCGTTATCGACTGGAACCCCGGCGTTCTCCGGCCCCTCGTGGGTCCAGCGGCCATCATAGAGCAGGCGAACCCGGCCCCTGACCTGCACCGGGTCGCCGTGCCGGCGGTCGGTCTTGCCGCCGGCCGGAAGCGCGAGCGGGCCGTCAACCCCGGCGGCAAACGCGGCCTGAACCGCGGCCGGATCGTTCACGATCACCGTCGCCTCGGTTGCCCCCTGGCGCAGCAGCTCGCCCAGGATCACCGTCCCGTCGCCGGGTGTGCCGCCGCCGATGTTGTCACCGACATCGACCAGGACCACCGGCCCTTCGGGATAGGCGATCGCGGCGGCGACCGCTTGCGCCGGCGGCACATTCTCCACCCGCATCTCGGCCCGGAGATCCCAGGCTAGGTCCGCCAGCTCGGCCACGATCCGCTCCGCCCCGGCCTGATCGTGATCGGTGACAGCGATGAAGCTCATGCCGGACACCGGCGCGTCGGCATAGGCAAAGCCGCCGGCGATGGTGATGCTGAGGGCGGCGCCGGCAGCCTCAAGCGCGAAGGCGCGATCGAACAGGGTCTTGAAGGGCGGCTGTCCGGTGAACATCGCCTGCGGCACCGGCATCAGGGGCGGCGCGGCAAAGGCCATCTCCGGCCTGATCCGGCCCTGAATCGTGTCCGCCAGGAGCGCGACCGCCTCCCGCGCCCGGTCGTTGAGATCGATATGCGGGTAGGTGTCGTAGCCGACGATGATCGTGGCCAGTTCGACCAGCTCGTGGCTGGTATTGGCGTGGAGATCGAGCGTCACCGCGATCGGCAGGTCCGGCCCGGTGATCGCTCGCACCCGGCGCAGGATCTCCGCCTCGACGTCGGGCAGCTCCTCCCCCACCATTGCCCCGTGGAGGGTGAGGACGATGCCGTCCGCCGGCAGCGCGTGCTCGATCCTCGCCACGAGTTCGGTGACGAGTGTCTCCACTGTCTCGCGATCGGGGGTGCCGCTCGGCGTGGCGAGGGCAAAAAAGGTTGGCGCCAGCTCGATGCCGAGCTCACGGCAGCCATCAATCACCCCGCCCAACGAGTGATTGGTCCCCGCGTACACCCGGCACTCCTCGCCCCGGCTGACCGTCCACCGGTCGAGCGGCGTCGGTTCGGCCGAGAAGGTGTGGGTTTCGTGCATCAAGCCCCCGGTGATCAACCGCACGCCGCTTCCTCCTTAACTCCGGTAGGGACCGCCGGCGGCCGGGCCCCGGCGATCTCCGCCGTCAGGCGGCCAGCCGCCGTGATCAGTGCCGTTTTGATCTCCGCCGCCCGGCCGTCGTCGAGCCTGCTCTCCGGGCCGGAGAGGCTGATGGCGGCGCGGGGCCGGCCGAGATGGTCGAACACCGGCACCCCGAAGCACCGCGCCCCAAGCTCGTTCTCCCCGTTATCCTCGGCGATCCCCGCTGCCCGCACCCGATCCAGCTCTTGATGCAGGGCCAGCACCGCGGTCAGCGTCCGCGGCGTCCGTGCCACCAGCGGCAGCGTCAACTGGGCATTTCGCTCGGCGGCCGGCAAAAAGGCAAGCATGGCCTTCCCCAGCGCCGTCGAATGCACGGGATCGAGGGCGCCGACCGCCGCCGCGGTCCGCAAGCTATGGGCGCTTTCGACCATGTCGATGTAGACCACGGTGCCCTGATTCAGCACCGCCAGGTTGACCGTTTCCCCGAAGCGGGCGTGCAGCTCCTCCAGCACCGGCCGCGCCCGGTGACGGAGATCGAGCGACCGCAGGGCCCGCTGGCCGACCACGACCAGCCGGACCCCGAGCGTGTAGCGTGAGGTCGCCGCCTCCTTTGACACGTAGCCCCGGCGGTCGAGGTTGGCGAGGATGCGAAAGACGGCGGACTTGGTGGTGCCGATCCGGCGGGCGATTTCGGTCGCCCCCAGCGGGGTCTCCGCCTCGGTCAGGAGATCGAGCACATCCAGGGTCCGGTTGAGGACCGCGATGGAGTAGTCGGCGCCATTAGTTGCCATTGGACGGATCCTCAGACCGGGCTGGCGGCGGAACGTTTCAACGAGTGAATCGTAAATCCGTTGATTGAACCAGTGTATCGGGCGCACCATGATCTGTCGATAGCCACTTTCTGCTCGATCGTCGCCGCTGACCCGGCTGCACGCTCGTTGCCGCCGCGAATCGGACCGCGGCCGAACGTCGGTATGGTTGATGCGAAGCGTTATCTTGAATCGCGCGGCGCGAAGGAGGTCTCGATGATGAGCGTGAAGGTAGGACAGATCGTGGGAGCGTTGCTGATCACCGCGGCAGTGGCGACAGCGAGCATTGCCGGAGCCCAAGACGGCTCACCAGTGGCGGACGCCACCCCGGTCACGGGCGACGCCGTGGCCAGCCTGCCACTGGAGGTCAAGATCGGCCAGTTGATCATCGCCGGTGTGACTGATACCGAGGTGGGCGACGATTCGCGCCACATCATCGAGGACCTGCACATCGGCAACATCATCCTCATGGGTCGCAACTTCGACTCCCCGGAGCAAGTTCTGGCCCTGACGCGGGGGTTGCAGGACCTTGCCCTGGAGGCGAATGGGATTCCCCTCATTGTCGGCACCGACCAGGAAGGCGGATTGGTTCAGCGCGCCAGCTACTACGCCGGGTTCACGCCGATGCCGCCGGCGCGGCTTGCCGGCGCCGCCGATGATCCGGCACTGATGGATCGGTATGGGCAGATGGTCGGCAGCGAGCTGGCCGCGGTCGGGGTCGGCCTCGATTTCGCGCCGGTGCTCGATGTTAACGACAATCCGACGAACCCGGTCATCGGCTCCCTGGGCCGCTCCTTCGGCACCACGCCGGCGGCAGTGGAAACCTCGGCCCTCCCCTTCTTGGCCGGGCTGGAAGCGGCCGGCGTGATCGGGGTCGGCAAGCATTTTCCGGGGCACGGCAGCACCACCAGCGATTCCCACCTCGACTTGCCCTTCGTTGACAAGGACCTGGCTGACCTGGAAGCGGTCGACATCGCGCCCTTCGCGGCGGCAGTCGAAGCCGGCATCCCGGCCATCATGCCGGCTCACGTCGTCTACACCGCGCTCGACCCCGACCTGCCGGCGACCCTCTCGGCCCCGATTCTGACCGGCCTCCTGCGCGGTCAGCTCGGCTTTGACGGCGTCATCATCACCGACGACCTGGGGATGGCCGGCATCATGCAGATCGCACCGCCCGAGGAATCGGGCGTCCGCGCCATCCTCGCCGGCGCCGACATCCTGATCTGCGTCCGAATGCCGATCGACGGCGCCTGCCAACCGGAAATGATCGAGCGGTTGCACGCCGGCCTGGTCGCCGCCGTCGCGGCTGGCACCCTCTCCGAGGCCCGCATCGACGAATCGGTCCGCCGCATCCTGGCCCTCAAAGACGCCTACCGCGCCGGCCCCGCGTCCGGCGACGCCCTCGGCGTGATCCAGAGCCCGGACCACCTCCGCCTCATCGCCGCCATCTACACCGCCGTCGCCGACCGCCGCGCGGAGGTTCGATAGACAACGGTCAAACCAACGTGGGTCGTCGCATTGCGCCCGCGGTGCGCGAGGATGACACCCGCCGCAATGCCTCGCCGCGACGCTGGTACGCGCCGTGCGTCAAGCTGACGGCACAGAGCGCGTTGTGACGATACGAACCCGATCGCGGCGACGACGATGTAGGTCGAAGCGCTGGTCGGCGAGTGGAGAACGAGCACATGGGAATCGGGATTATCATCGGCATCGTCATTGGCGCGGTCCTGGTCATCTGGCTGATCTTTCAGATCATCGGCGGCATCTTCTAGCGGAGGCGGCAGGTACGCCGGCTCCGCCGTCAGCCGGTAGGTGACAGGGTAAACCAAGCAAGGATTGTCCAAGTGCCGCGCCGGTCATGGATCGTAGTGAGAAGAAACTGGTCTCTCGTTCCTGGCGCTGCGTTCGGGATCGTCAGTTCTGCCGTCAACGATAGTGGCAGTGGTTCACCTCGGTAAGACAATCAGGAAGCGCCGTAGCGCGGAATAAGCGGCCGTGCTATTGGGCGTGCGCCATACCCGGGCGGCTCCAGCGCCGCCGCCGAACAAGGAGCGAGCGGGCGGCAGCCGGATGCGGTGGCGCCGGCTTTGGTGTGCCTATCCCACAACGCGAGGAAACCGGGTACGATAGCGGCCAAGTGATCCGGGGGTGGGGATCACCGCGTAGATACGGGTACGGGAGCGCGGTTGAGCGAGCCGGGAGATTTCGAACTCATCCAGGCCGTTCAGGGTCGAGATTCCTCGGCGCTGATGGCCCTCTATGATCGACATCGCGGCGTCTCCTTTGCCCTGGCCTATCGCATCGTGGGGGATGCCGGGACGGCGGAGGAAGCGGTGCAAGACGCGTTTATGCAAGTCTGGCGACGCGCCGAATCCTATGATCCCGACCGGGGCTCCGGGTTCCGCGCTTGGCTCCTGAAAATCGTGCATAACCGGGCGATCGACCTCCGCCGGCGGCGCTCCGGGCACGCCCAATCCATGATCGACCTCGAAACGGTGGAGTTCATCCCCGCCAGCGTCGATGTCCAGCAGGATGTCACCGCCGGGCTGGAGCGAGAGCAGATTCGGATCGCGGTCGCCGCCCTGCCGCCGCCCCAGCGAGACGCTATCGCCCTCGCCTACTTCGACGGCCTGACGCATCAAGAGATCGCGGAACGGACCAGCACCCCACTTGGCACCGTCAAGGGACGGTTGCGGCTCGGCTTGCAAAAACTGGCCGAATCTCTGACGGAGGTCGCGCGACCAGCATGAACAGTTGTCGATGGGAACGGTCGAGTGGAACCAAAGCAAGCTAACCCGAACCATACCGCCAGCCGCGAGCTGCTGGCGGGCCACGCGCTCGGCATCCTGACGCCGGACGAGCGAGCCGTGCTCGCCGAGCATCTGGGCGCCTACCCCGACCTGCGGGCGGAGTTGGCCGTGCTCAACCAGGCGGTCATCGCGATCCCACTCGCGCTCGACGAGCTCGAGCCGTCGCCGGCTCTCCGCCACCGGCTCGAGGCCGCCGTCCTCGCCGACCTCGCCGCCCGTCCCCCCATGCCGCCGCGCACTGCCCCGGCGCCACGACGCCAGACGTCGCTGCCACCGCCGACCCCGATCCGTTCGACCGCCATCAACGCTTGGGCGATCGCGGCCGCCGTCCTGCTCGTTATCACAACCGCCGCCGTCATCTGGGGCTTCCAACAGACGCGGCAGGCAGAGCAAGCGCCACGCACTATCGCCCTCTCCGTGACCGACGCCGCGCCGGGCGCATCGGGCGAGCTGGCGTATCTGCCAACGTCGGACGTGATGGTGCTGACACTCGACGACTTACCTCCGGTGGCGGCGGACCAAGTGTACGAAGTCTGGCTCATCGGCGACGATGGCATCCCGCTGCCGGCGGGCGTCTTCACGGATTCATCCGGTCGCCACGCGGTGGCGGGCAACCCCGATGATTACCAAGCGGTCGCGATCAGCATCGAGCCGGGGCCGCTCGGCAGCGAGGCGCCGACTACCGATCCCTTCGCCTCGGCCACGCTTGGCACCAACTAGCGTCAAAAGTAAAGAACGCAAGCCCCATGCCGTCACGG
>JACCYK010000647.1 GCA_013696525.1 Chloroflexia bacterium | reverse complement strand
GCGCTCGTACCGTTCGTCGGGGTCGGCCCGCGGCGCCTCTGTTGAGCCTACAATGGGAGGGGGACAAGCACGGATGAACATACGCGACATGAAGATAACGCCGATCGCGGTGGCCGATCCGCCGGTGCGCAATTCGAGCGGGGTGCATGAGCCGTACGCGTTGCGGACGATCGTCGAGCTGGTGGGGGAGGACGGCCTCTCCGGCTGGGGCGAGATCACCTGCGTCACCGACACGGTAGCCGAGCTGGAACGGGTGCGCGATCTGGTGATCGGCCGCGAGGCGCTGGACCTCAACCGGTTGCGGCGGGATGTGACCGCTCGCCTCGGGAACGACCCGCGGGCGGGCGCACGGATCTTCAGCGCCCTGGAGGTCGCCGCCTTCGACCTGGCCGGGCAGGCGCTCGGCGTGCCGGTCTGCGAGCTGCTTGGCGGCCGGGCGCGGGACCGGGTGCCGTTTAGCGCCTACCTCTTTTATAAATACGCGGGCGGCGGCGGCGAGCACGGGGATGAGCGAGCCGACCGCTGGGGCGAAGCGCTCACCCCGCGGCAACTGGTAGCGCAGGCCAAAGACTTCGTCGCCACCCACGGCTTCACGAGCATCAAGCTGAAAGCGGGTGTCTTCGAGCCGGCGATCGAGATCGAGACGATGCGACAATTGCGCGACGCCTTTGGGCCGGCGATGCCGCTGCGGATCGATCCCAATTGCGCCTGGACCGTGGCGACGTCCATCGAGATTGGCACGGCGCTGGCCGGCACCCTGGAATACTTCGAAGACCCCACGGGCGGCATCGACGGCATGGCGGCGGTGCAGCGGGGCCTGCTGGCGGCGGGGGTCGAGCTGCCGCTGGCGACGAACATGTGCGTCGTCCGCTTCGAGCAAATCCCCCCGGCGGTGCGAGAAGACGCGGTCCAGGTGATCCTGGGCGACCATCACTTCTGGGGCGGGTTGCGGGCGGTGGTGGAGCTAGGCCGGATCTGCGAAACGTTCGGCATCGGCATGAGCATGCACTCCAACTCGCACCTCGGGGTGTCGCTGATGGCGATGGTCCACCTGGCGGCGGCGACCCCCTGGCTCACGTATGACTGCGATACCCACTATCCCTGGCAGGACGAGGCCGACGAGCTCCTGGTTGGCGGCAAGGTCCCGATTGTCGATGGCGCGATCGCCGTCCCGGACCGGCCGGGGCTGGGGATCGAGGTCGACCGCGACGCCCTAGCCCGAGGCCACGAGCGTTACCTGCGGGTGCCTTACCGGGACCGCCGCGACGACCACGAGATGCGCCGCAAATATGACCCGGCCTGGGTGACCCGGTTGCCGCGCTGGTAGCGACGAGGCCGTTTCCACGCTGATCGCGCGTCGGACAGCGCGGCTTCGCGGCGCGTCTGGGCGTTGTCTGGTTGGCACGTACCTTTGTCCGGCAGCAACGCCGGAGCCATCGCGAAACGCGGGGCCGGCACCAATCGTGATGGATAGACAGGGAGGCGGCAGCGGTGGTGTGCAACCGCCGCCGTACTCGACTCAAAGACTTCCGTGACGTAGAGTAAACGGAGCAATGTCACCCCGCGTTGTGGCTTCACCAGGGATGGAGGAATCGACCATGATCGTGCTGCCGCGCGTGCTCGCGCTCGTTGCCGGTGTTGTGCTTGCCGGATTCGGCGCCCATGTGCTCGCGGCGCAGAACGCGACGCCGCCCGCCGCCCAGCCCGCCGCCGAGGTCGTCATCTATGTCGACGCGGCACGGCAAGAGCTGGCCCGGGTCGAAATCGGCGAGGTGATCGACCCCTTCGAGGAGGCCGCCGAAGCGACGCCGGCCGATGGCGCCCGCTTCGTCCTGGTCACCTTTACGATCGAGAACACCGGCGACGCGCCCCTGCCGTTGGCGCCGAACACCCTGATCCTGCGGGACACCGACGGCTTCCTCTACGGCCCGGACAACGCTTTGCAGGCCGACCTGGGCGGAGCGGGGACGCCGACCGCCGATGTCGCCGCCGCCACATTGGCTGAAGGCGACCTGGCGGTGGACGAAACCCGGTTCGGCTCCCTCGGCTACGCGGTGCCGGAGGATGCCGAGCTGGGTGAAGTCCTCTGGGTGCCGCAAGCCGGCCGCTTGCTCATTTTGGCGCGGTTGAGCGACGACGAGGCCATCACCGCGCCCGGCACGCCCGCCGCCCGCACTCCCCGCGCGATCACGTCCGGGCAGGCCACCACGGCCACGGT
>JACCYK010000610.1 GCA_013696525.1 Chloroflexia bacterium | reverse complement strand
GCCGAGGTGACGGCGGCGGCGGTCGAGTTGTCACGGCTCGAAATGGACCGCGACTTTGCCGCCCTCTATGACACGCTGCATCCTGATTCACGCCGCCTGGTTCCCTTCGCCGCCTTCGCCGGCTGGTACGATACGGTGCTGGCCGGGAAGACGACCGACGAGCTGACGGTGAGCGCGATCAACTTTATCGACTGGACCTGGGGCGTCACCGGCGAGACCTATTTCGGCACGGCCCAAGTGCAGGTTGTCCAGCCATATTGGGTTGGCGGCGTCCGCGAAGATGTCGTCACCGTGTTTCACCTGGTGGAGGACGACGGCGCGTGGCATTGGTTCTTCGGCGGCAGCCAAGCCTTCATCGATCAACAGATCGCCCTGCACGCGCTGGTGCCGGATGGTCCCGAGGCCATCGTCGCCGCCGGCGCCGCCGAACGGGCCGAACGGTTCCCCGATGCGCTCCATGCCTATGTCGACGCCTTTTGGACCTACCAGTTCGCGCTGGCTGGTCACGCCTATGAGCCGCCGGGTGGCGTGGTCGGTTTTCGCGCCGAGATCGAGACCGGGTGCGGCATGGCCGATCCGATCATGGAAGCGGCTTTCTACTGTGTCCTGGACGAAACCATTTACTATTCGGCCGACTTCCGGAAGATTATCGAGAAGCAGATTGGCGACTATGGCTGGCTTGTCGTCGTCGCCCACGAGTGGGGACATCACGTTCAGCTCGAGCTTGGGGCGGATCTGATCGGCGCCCTTGACCAGTCGGGCAGCCTGGCGCCGATCGAGCTCGAGCAACAGGCTGATTGCCTGGCCGGAGCCTACACCCGCGGGGCTGAGGAGAACGGCTGGGTGGACGAGTCCGACCTCGACGAAGCGATCTACATGACCAGCTTGTCGGGTGATCCGGTCGGTACGAGCTGGGGTGATCCGAACGCTCATGGCTCCGGCGAAGACCGCGTCCGGGCCTTCCTCGAAGGCTACGCCGGCGGCATCGAAGGCTGCGATCTCGACTGGTAACCCCTGGCCGCGCCCTTCCTCAGTACAACACCCAACCCCCCAACCTTGGTGGAACACGACCCCATTCCCGCGGGAATGGGGGTACGTGGGCAGAGAACGTGGCAGAATGGGCGTATTCGGCGACGGGCGTGGTGGAGGGTTGGCATGGGCCTCGAGATCTTTGAGCGGGGTGAGCTGCCGCGGTGGGCGCCGCTGCGCCAGCGCTTGGATGCGACCGACGCCGGGGACATCGGGGCCACGGTCGCCGCGGAATTGGCACGCCCGGAGATTGGGTCAACCATCTTGCCGGGACAGCGAGTCGCGCTCACGGCCGGCAGCCGGGGGATCGACAAGATCGACCAGGTGCTGAAGGCGCTGGTCGACGCGGTGCGGCGATTCGGGGCGGACCCCTTTATCGTGCCGGCGATGGGTAGCCACGGCGGTGCCACCGCCGGCGGTCAGCGTGAGTTGATTGGCCATTACGGCATCACCGAGGCGACGATGGGCTGCCCGATCCTCTCAAGCATGGAGACGGTGCGGCTCGGCAACGTCCGGGACGATGTGCCGGTCTATTTCGATCGCAACGCCTACGAGGCGGACGCGGTGGTCCCGGTGGGCCGGGTCAAGCCGCATACCGATTTTCGCGGTCCGGTCGAATCCGGGTTGATGAAGATGATCGCGATCGGGCTGGGGAAACAGCATGGCGCCGAGTTCTTCCACGCCCAGGGGATGCACGAGTTCGGTTGGCTGATCCCGCTGGTCGCCAACTTCTCGCTGGGCAAGGTCAATATCCCGTTCGGCGTGGCCCTGATCGAGAACGGCTACGGCTTGCTCAGCCAGATCGAGGCGGTGCCCACCACCCGGATTTGGGATCGCGAGCGGGAGCTGTTGACGATCGCTCGCGAACGGATGGGCCGGCTGCCGGGCCACGAGATCGACGTCCTGATCGTGGACAAGATCGGCAAAGACATCAGCGGCGACGGCGCCGATCCCAACGTCATCAACCGCGACGTGGTGGGCATGATCTCGGGCTCGGACGAGCCGCCGCGGCCGGCGATCCAGCGTCTGATCTTTCGTGACCTGACCGAGGACACCGAGGGCAATGCCACCGGGATCGGGATGGCGGACGTGGTCCTGGCCCAAGCGGTGGCGAAGATCGATCCGGTGGCGACCTACATGAACATGATCACGGCAAAGGCGCCCCAGGGAGCGCGGGTGCCCCTGACGGTGGCCACCGACCGCCAGGCGCTGTATGTGGCGATCGCCTGCTGCCTAAAAACGTCCACCGAAACCGCCAAGATCGCCCGTATCGCCGACACCAAGCATGTCGAGGAGATCTGGGCCTCGGAGCCGCTGGTGCCGGAGCTGGTGGCGAGCGGGAGGGTTAAGCAGACCGGGGAACTGCGACCGATCGCGTTTGATGCGGCGGGAATGTTCGCGGTGGAAGCAACACCCTAACTCCCAAGTCTGGGGGGACACGAGTTTGCTCCCGAGGAATTGGGGGCGAGGGGGCCGTTCGAATCCCAACTGGCAATAGCATCGCTGAGCAAGCGGAGATTGGGATCGGTGATCGTCTCGGCTACCTCGGCGGCGAAGGACGCCATTGGGCGGCCGGGGTCGGCGGCCAGGTATTCCCGCGCTTGGAGAAACGTTTCCATCCGGTCGGCCTGCTTCACGAACCGCGCCTCCGCCGTCGTTTGCGCGTGGTACTCGGTCCAGAGCGAACCAATCTCGGTGGCGAGCGGCGATGGCAGATCGACCAGCAGGCTCGCCATCGCGGCATCCTCGGCCGCCCGCTTGGCCGCCGTCCGGGCCGGGTCGCGGACGTGGCGCTGTTGGAGGAACCGACGCCGGGCGTCCGTCTCATCGGCCGGCGGGATCGCGGCGGGATCGTATGGCGGGGTGTCGCCGGTCAGCGATTCGGCCAGGTCGTGGATCAAGGCAAGCTTGAGGACACGATCGGGGTCGAGCGTTGCCCTGGGCAGGAGCGCCGCCAGCCAGGCCAGCATCGCGACCCGGAACGAGTGATCGGCAACCGATTCCGCTTCCGCGGCGGGCACGCCACGGTCCAACCAACCGGTGCGGGGGAGCGATTTGAGACGCCCGATCCGGTACAGAAATTGGACAAGTGCCGCCATCGTGGGTTGCTCCTGAGCCGACGACATACCCCTCCCTGGCCGCGTGGACGCGCCACCGGTCGTGAAACCGAATGTTCCGTATCTGGGATAGGTCTGTCAATGTGAACAACAATCCGATACCCCAGGTTTGCTGTAAGCATGTCGAATTGACGCTCAGCAGCGTCTCGTTCCTCTTTGGTTGGACTCGTTCTGAACCGTTGCCTGAACGAACGCAATCCGCTATGATCGTCGCATCCCGCGTTCGGTTGATTGACCGCAAACGGTCAACCGGGCTTCCCGCACATTGGAGATGGCGTCGGGCGCCGGCAATCCGCCGGGCGATCGGCCTGGCTTGAATGCGTCGTTTGGCCCGGTCCAGGGCGGATCGTGGCGGGTGATGGGAAGGGACCGTCGATGCATCGCCGCGATGCTTCGCGCGCACTCCTGCTACTGCTGGTGGGCGCCCTCACCCTTGGCCTGTTCGCCGGCCTGGCGGCGGCGCAAAACCAGGACAAGCGAGACCGGCGGGGCAACGACCAGGGCGAAGCGCCGCCGCCCGCGGCTGGCGCCAGCCTGGTCGAGAGCGATGCCGACGGCGATTATCTTCCCGACTCCTTAGACAACTGCCCCACGGTTCAGAACCCCGATCAACTCGATTCGGACGGGGACGGGATCGGTGACGCCTGCGACGATACGCCGTTCGGAGAGCCACCGCCCGCGGCTGAAGCGCCGGCACCGGAAGCTTCCGCGCCACGGGCCCGGGACCGGGACCGAGAAAACCGCGATACCGAGATCGAGGTGACGGGTCCGGCTGAAGCGGAAGAAATCGAGTATGTCCAATGGGAACCCGGTGTGATCGAGATCGATCCAATCGTCGACGATGAGACGGTCGCGGCCGGTGGCGCTGACGACACCGCGAGCGCCGGCGCCGAACCTGGACCGGCAAACGGCGAGGTGGCCGCATTCGAGCCAAGCGAAGGGGGGGCGCCGCTGCCGCCACCGAGCCCGTCGCGGGTGTTTACGCCGCCCGCGGTCGAGTTCGACACGGACTTCGACGCGGATTTCGACCGCCGGGAGCCGGAGGAGTTGCCGCCGGCCACGTTCGAGGTCATCGCCAAGATCGACGCGGGGGCGATGCCGGCGCGGCGAACGCGAGCCCGCGATACCAAACGGGCGGGGTCCGTGGCGGACAGCATGGATGTCGCGTCGTTTATGCGGCGGGACGACAAGGCGCCGACCCTGGTCGATCCCACGCTGCGCATGGACGAGCCGGCTTTGCTCCCCAGCGCCGAGCCGCCGGCACCGCCGGAGCCCGAACCGCGGGCGGAGGAAACGGTCGCCCGGCCATTGCCCGAATCGTGGGACCATGATGATTATTTCGATGGCGGCCTGGCCCGCGACCGGCTCGTCGTCACTGAGATTGACGGCACCGATGAGCCGGAGCTGTATTTGACCCAGCGGCGGGGGGATGCCCGAGGCAAGCCCGGCGACTTCGCCTATGCCATTCCGGTGCCCGGGCCCGGCACTTACCAGGTCCGGCTCCACTTCGCCGAGATTTACTGGGGAGCCGAAGGCGGGGCGCCGGGCGGACGCGGCAAACGGATCTTTAGCGTTGATGCCGAGGATCAGCCGGCGCTGATCGACTATGACATCTACGACGACGTCGGACCGATGGTTGCCGTGGTCAAGCAGTTTACGGTCGAGGTCGACGACGATACGCTCGATCTCTACTTCTACGGTACTCACGACCAGCCGATGGTGGCCGCGATCGAGGTCTTGGGGGAGCCGACCGGTGAACGGTGGGTGGAGGTCGACCAATCGCGTGAGACCGTGCGGTTGATGATCGGTCGTACACCGGTGGCCAGCTTTCGCGCCTCCTTTGGCCTCTCCGGCAAGAACACCCCGGTCGGCAGCTATCAGATTCAACACAAGATCGCCGAGCTGACTTGGACGCCGTATGCCCGGAACTACTTCATGTATTGGGCGGCGTTTGACCAGGCGAACGAGCTTGGCTTCCACAGTTGGGTGATGGATGAGGCCGGCCGGCTGGTGCCGGGCGGTGACGGCCCGACGTGGGGCTGTATCGCCACGCATCCCGACGACGCCGCCCAAATCTATTCCTTTGTCGATGTCGGCACCCGGATCGAGATCAGCTCCTAGCCCTGGCCGCGGGGCTACCCTCGCCGCGTGGTATAACCGCCTCCGTGGCCGGCCGGGGCGGGGCGGTGACGTGCGGTAGGCGAGGAGCTCTGAAGGTGGCTGATCCCCGAATGACAATTTGGGCCCGGACGCTGGTCGATTTCTCGGTCCGGGTCCAGCCGGGCGATCGGGTGGCGATCACCGGGGGCGCCGCGGCGGAGCCGCTCTTTCGCGCCATCTTCCAGGCGGTAATCGAGCGCGGCGCGTTCCCGGTGATGGTCCCGGTGCTGCCCGGGTTCGCGCCCGAGCTGCTGATGCATGGCAACGACGATCAGCTCCAGTACATTTCGCCGGTCGAGCGGTTCCTCCGGGAAGAGACGGATGTCTTAATCACCGTGATGGCCGACACGAACACGAAAGCGATGTCGGCGGTGCAGCCGGGGCGCCAGGTGGTGTTCCAGAAGGCGCGGACCAAGCTGATGGAGACGTTTCTCCGCCGTTCCGCCGAAGGCTCGCTGCGCTGGGTGTCGACGCTCTTCCCCACCGACGCCTACGCCCAGGACGCCGACATGAGCACGGCGGACTTCACCGATTTCGTCTTCGCCGCTTGCAAGTTAGGCGAGCCCGATCCGGCCGCCGCCTGGTTGGAATTAGCGGCCGAGCAAGAACGGCTCATCGGGTGGCTGGCCGGGAAGCGGCGCGTTCACCTGCGGGGTCGGGATACCGATCTCACGCTCGCGGTCGAGGGGCGAACCTGGATTAGCGCCGACGGCACGATGAACTTTCCGGACGGCGAGATCTTCACCGCCCCGGTCGAGGACGCGGTCGATGGCCACGTCCGCTTCTCGTACCCGGTGGTGACCCAGGGACGGGAAGTGCATGACGTGCGGTTGCGCTTCGTCGGCGGCCGGGTGGTCGATGCCAGCGCGGCGAAGAATGAGGCGTTCTTGATCCAGACGCTCGATACCGATCCCGGGGCTCGGGTGCTGGGTGAGCTGGCGATCGGGACGAATTTCAACATCAACCGGTTTACGAAGAACATCCTGTTCGACGAGAAGATCGGGGGCACGGTCCACATGGCGGTCGGCGCCGGCTATCCCGAATCCGGTAGCATCAATACGTCCGCGGTCCACTGGGACATGATCTGCGACCTCCGTGGTGGTGGCGGGATCGATGTCGATGGTGAGCCATTCTTGCGCGATGGTAAGTTTGTCGTGTAGCCGGCTGCTTGCCGGCCTCGTCTAGGATGTTCGTTGGAACGAGACGACGATCTGCCCGTGGAACCGCCCGCCCACGACGGGACTGGACGAGTGGCGCGCCAGCGATCGGCGGAGCGGATCGATCTGATGGCCGGGGCGCGGGGCGCCGCGGTCGCGATCGCGGTCTCGGGGCTCCTGGTGGTCGGGTTGTGGGCCGTGGCGCGGAATGCGCCGAGCGCCGGGACGGATCCCCGCCTGCTGCCGATCACCAACGCCGTTGGCTCGCCGCGGCCGGAGGATCTGCAACGAAGCGTAACGTTCGTGCCGGGGGACTCCCCGGCGCCGGGCGCGGCCACCGGGGAGGCGGGAGATCAGTGAGGCGGGTGGCGGAGCGCGGTCAGCACCGTGGCTGAGGCCGATCCTCATAGTGCTGCCCCCGCGGAGCGGGGAGCGGTAGTTC
>JACCYK010000587.1 GCA_013696525.1 Chloroflexia bacterium | reverse complement strand
TCTTGACACCAATGACCATTGGGTGTAATATGGGTGTAGAATAGGTAGTGACAACGCCTCTCGGATTCGGTCGGTAGCACGAAGGGAGTTCACGACAAAGGCAACCACGTTCACCCGGCAGCAGCGGCAAGCATCTCCGGCATGGTGGCAGCGCGCGGTGCAGCGGGCTATCGCGGAGAATGTCCAGGTCCGGCAGTTGGCCGGCTCCTGCGCCTGGATCGCCACCAGCGGCAGCGACGCCGGCACCGCCTACGAAATCGAGGTCACGGGCGAGGTCGCCCACGGCTGTAGTTGCCTAGCCGGGAGCAACGGCGATCCGGTCTGCAAGCACCGCGCCGCCTTCTACCTCGCCATTGGGGTGCTGGACCCGGAGCCGGAGCCGGGGGCTCCGGCCCTCGCCCCCTGCGGCTACTGCTCCGGTCGCGGCTGGGAAACAGTCATCGGCAAGAGTGGCGCCGCCTTCCGCTTCGACTGCTCGGTCTGCGACGGAGCCGGCACCGCGCCCATGGAGGAGGATGACGAGCCAGCGTCCCCCGCCGCCGGTCCTGCCCCCCACTTCCTGGCACCGCCGGCGCTGGCCCTCTGTGCCCGGTGTGGCGGGAGCAGCCGGCTCGGCATGACGGTGGCCGGCGGCTGTGGGCGCCACACGGTGGATACCGGCTGCCAGGCCTGCCACGGGGCCGGCGTAGTCGAGCAGCCGGCTCCGGCGATTGCCGCCTAGCCGGGAACCGCTCAGGACGGAGGGCGGGTTCCGCGACCGCCCGCTATCCACCCGGCACCCGCGGTGCGCAGACTGGGCAACCTCGCTCGAAGCCGGTGATTTCCGAACGTCGTGGCCGCCAAGCAGCCGGAGTACCAGGCCGCCGGCTAGCGCCGGCACCATCCCAGCAAGCCAGAACACCGGCTGAGTGTCGATCGCATCGATCAGCACCGCGCCGGCCGCCAGCGTCAGCACGCGAATCGCGTTCCAGACCATATCGCGGAGAGGGAATGCCCGCCCCCGCCCGCGGTCTGGTACCGCCCCCTGCACGGTCGAGCTGAAGACCCCCATCCCGGTGTGCAGGTACAAGGAGCACTGAGCAGGCGCTGGTCCTGCGGTATGCCAGCGGTCAGGAGCTCGCGGCGACTGCGGCGGACTGACGGGTTTCGCGCCGCGAACCGAACCGTTAAGGCGGGGCCGGTGCTGATCCGGCCCCGCCTTCGCTACCGGCTCATGTCGAGGGGTTACGGCGCGGGCGTCGCCTGCATGCCCGTCGTGATCGTCGTGAACGGCTCGCCGACCCGGGTCAGCCCGGCGCTCCAGATCACCACCGGCTCCTCGCCGGCATTGCGAATATCATCCCCGGGATCCTCGACGTAGATCCAGTCGCCGGGATTGAGGATCACCTCCTCGCCGATCGGCATCTCCTCGGTTGGACTGGGCGTGCCGTTCTGGGCGGCCCGCGTCAAGAGTGTGGCCCCACCCAGCGCCGTGTAGCCCCAGGTGCCCGATTCGAGGTAGATGACGAGGGCTCCCGGATGGGTATGGGCGGGAATGCCGCCGCCTGGCTCGATGGTGATGCGGCGCAGGCTCAGCTCATGCCCGGGGGCGACGGTGGTTTCCCCGCTGCCGAGCAGGCTGACTGTGACGCCAACCGGACCCGCCGCGGGCGTGGCGTCCTGCGCGGCGCCACGTGTGCCCCAGAGGGCGACTGCACCGACGAACATGACTACGGCGAGGACGAGCGAGATCCGACGCATGGGGCACCTCCTGGTATCCGTCGCGGCTTCCACGGCGGCAGCCGCAGAGCGGCATCTTACGGCATGAATGCACGGTGCTCAACCGTCGCCTACCGCTCAGTCGATCTGGAAGGCGGCGCTCGGCCCGGGCTCTCTGTCGCGGATCACTCCGAACACCTCGGGCAGTACTGCCCGCACCGTGTCGGAGTCGGCCAACCTCTCGTGCGTGCTCAGGCTGCGCGCTGCGTGCTCCGCGCCAGATTCAGTTCGAACAGCCGCGCCAAGATCTTATCCTCCGGCACCGCTGCCGACACGGGATCGTCCCACCCGTAAGCCGTCCACACGGCCCAGTCAAGCGCGGCATGCGCATGCTCCAGCCACGCCGGCCGCTCGTTATAAAGGTTTGTCAGCGTTCGCTTCTTCAACTCGGCAGCGGTGATGCCCTCGGGGTCAAGCCACTTCCGGCGCTTCATATCGAGGTCGCGGGCCGCGTCCGCGATCGCGTGCAACCGCTCATCCCGCCACGGCTCCTGGCCCGGTGGCCACGGCAGCTGGAACGTCTCAAAGCAGGTGGTCGGGGTGTAGCGCGGGTCGTTGCCCACTCCCATCCACGTCCCCATCCGGAGAGACCAGACCTCGTGAGCGCGGGAGTGCAGGACACCGAAGAAGTAATCGTCCTCCGGAGTAAGAGGCCGCAGGTTCGAGTCCTGCCGGGCGTACCAGAGAACATGTCTAGGTTAGGCCAAAAAAGTGACCCCGCGACTCGATAGTCGCGGGGTCACTTGCCGTCGCTGGGCAGATATGTGGGCAGTATGTGGGCAGTGACGGTCTCGGAGTTGCCCGTCGTGCGCAATAGATCGGGTTCGCGTGGACACCTCAATCAGTTTCCAGGATCAGTTGCCGGGACTCGCCATCGGCGCCTTGCTTGCAGCCGTGGCCACGGTGCTTGGATTGATCGTCCAAAACGTCTTCGCCGCGAAACGTCAGAAGGCGGAGCTGACACATCGGCGGGAACTGCAACACGACGAGTGGAAACATCAGCGTGACCAACAGCAGGCACAGTGGACCCAGCAGCGCGAAATTGACGCATCGCTCTTTACCCGTGACAACCTCGCAGCGTTGCAAGATCAGATTCACGTGCTGGTCGGCGCGGCGGTTGTTGTCGATGATGAAAAGCGCTCTATGTATAAGGCATTGTCGCCTGAAGAGTTACAAACAGGTAATGAATTTGATGCCACAGAACGCTATTCAACGCATATAAAGCGGTGGAGGGAATCGAGAACACGAGTCGTGGTTCTGCGCGCCCGAGTCGATGATGACCCGATCCAGCAAACCGTTGATCGCATTGTGCGCATTGCGGACGATTTAGTTGTAACCACCCCGAGAGAATGGGAAGAAATGGCACGAGCGGGTAGCCTTGCCGGGGAGCCGGTTCGTACGATTCTCAAATTCCAGGACGAAGTAAACGACGCCATCGGTGCCCGCCTTCGCCGGTCGTTAGCCTAGAAATCATCGTCAACGTCATAGGCGATGATAGCTCCCTCGGGCACCTTCGCGAACGACTCGGCCAGCGCATCCCAACGCGCCGAATTCTCCTCATTCGTCAGCGCGAACGATTGTGCTTTGCGAATGCGAAGCTCGATTTCCGTGAACATCCAATCGTAGCGTTCGTCACGGGTCCTCCGCAGATGGTGTCCCTATAGTTCTGTAAATTGAGTGGGCCAGTGACGGGACTGGCCACCGTCCTCCAAGATAGTGGGGTTGTTGGAACCACGATCGAGGAGGTAGGACGATGGCCGAGGGCAATGGTAGCGAGCGTGGGGGCGTGGCACACGGGATTCTGCTCGATGATCCCGCGTTTCTGCGGGGGATCGTGGAGCGGACGCTGCAGATGATCCTGGCGGAGGAGATGGCGGCGCACCTCCAGGCCGGGCGCTACGAGCGCACCGGCGAGCGCCGCGGCGACCGCAACGGAACCAAGCCGCGCGACCTGCACATCCGGGCGGGGACGATCGAGGTGCGGGTTCCCCAGGACCGGGATGGCACGTTCTCGACCAAGCTCTTCGCGCGCTACCAGCGCAGTGAACAGGCGCTGGTGGTGGCGCTGATGGAGATGGATGGGCAGGGCGTCTCGACCCGGAACGTAGCGCGGATCACCGAAGCCCTGTGCGGGACCGGCTTCTCCAAGAGCCAGGTCTCGGTTCTCGCCGGGCGGCTGGACCCCGTCCTGGCGGCATGGCGAACCCGGTCCTGGACGGCGGCGACCTACCCCGACCTGGCCGTCGATGCCCGCTACGAGCACGTGCGGGGGACGGGCGGGTGATGACGCTCGGGGTGCTGGTCGTGGCGGGGGTGCGCGACGACGGGCGGCGGCGATCCTCGCCGTGGAGGAGGCCGAGACTGAGAGCGAGGCGACCTATCAGGAGCTGTTCCGGCGACTGAAGGCGCGGGGGCTCGCCGGGGTCGACCTGGTGACCAGCGACGACCACCGCGGCCTGACCGCCGCGATCGCCCGCCATTTCCAGGGGGCGAGTTGGCAGCACTGCCAGGTCCATTTCACCCGCAACCTGGGAGGCTCGTCGGCGCCAAGCATCGCGGCCGCCTCAGTGAGGAGCTGCGCGGCGTCTTCGAGGCCGCGACGGCAGCCCAGGCCCGGCAGACCAGCCACCCCAGGTCGCGGCCAAGCTGGAGACGGAGCTGGAGGACGGTCTCGCCTGCTACGCCTTCCCCGCCGCTCACCGACCGCGCCTCCGGTCGACGAACGGCGTGGAACGGTTCCACCAGGAGCTCAAGCGGCGGACCCGGGTGGTGCGCATCTTCCCCAACCGCGCCGCCTTGCTCCGGTTAGTGGCCGCCTTGGCGATGGAGCAGAGCGACGAGTGGGTCAGCGGCCGGCGCTACCTGGACCTGGAGCCCTTGTGGGAGGCGCGGCCGCGCGAGCAGGCTCCGGCGGCCGCCTGCGCCTGCTCGCACCCTAGGAGGAATTTACAGAACGTTCGGGACTTGACCCGTGATGCGATGCCTTGAGCTGAATGTGGCGCGTGACGGCATTCGCCTCAAGCACAAGGTCGTACCCGCTGTTGTCGACTTGTGGCTTGAGCAGCTCAAGCCGGGTGAAGCCGTCGAGCCACAGATGGCGCATGACTGCCGCCGCAAACAAATACTCTAGGATCGACTCCCGATACGATGACTATGTACTGTGATCAGTCGCTTTCAACCTGACATCTCCTGCTTCTGGGCGATGTCCATCTGGTCACCCTGGCGCTACACACTGGGCCATCCGCTGCTTGAAATGGGTGCGTTTACGGCCAACCTGGATGCCACTCCTTCGCGTTCGCCTCATGGGAGCACGCGAATATATTGTAGTGGAATGCTCAACCGGTCAGGCGGTAGAAGCGGAAGAAGTCGTGCTCGACCGGCAACACCTCGACGGCGGTGAAGCCGGCGTCCGTCGCGTAGCGGCGCATCGTCTCGGAGCGGATGACGGTGCCGGTGGCAGCCGAGGGTTGCTCGACCATGCCGACCGGGAGACAGTGCAGGATGCTGAAGCCGTACATGAAGCGCTCGACGTCGTCGCTAGGAGCGGTGAAGTGGTCCGCGACCTTTTCGTCGACGATGAGGACGGTGCCGTCCTCGCCGACGAGACGGCGCATCGCGCGGAGGACGCTGACCGGGTCGGACATGTCGTGGATGCATTCGATCGCCAGCGCGAAGTCGTAACGGCCGGCCAGCGCCGGATCACCGGCGTCCTGGATGTGAAACTGGACGCGGTCACTGACGCCCGCCGTATCGGCGTTGGCGCGGGCATCGCGCACCGAGGCGTCATCGAGGTCGAAGCCGTCCACGTTGACCTTCGGATACGCCTTCGCGATGGCGATGCTCGACCAGCCCAAACCCATGCCGATATCGGCGACGCGGGCCGGGGGATCGACCAGCAGCCGCGCATGGATGTCCGGGATCGCCGGCAGCCAGTCCTGGGCCAATTGGTGGAGGAACTGCGGCCGGGTGCCGCCGGCTTGACCCTCGGTCAGGTCCGCTCCATAGTCGGCATACGGGACGCCGCCGCCGGTGCGGAAGGCGTCGAGGAGTTGGGGCAGTGGTTTGACGCAGCCGGCGAGAATTTGGGCCGACGGCGTCATCGTGCTCAGGCTATCGGGATCGACCAGCACAGCCTCGTAGCCATCCGGCAAGTGATACCGTCGGTCCAGTGGCGCGGCCGCCGGGTTCTCCACCGTCAGGATGCCGGTCACCGCCTGCTGTTCGAGCCACTCGCGCGCGTAGCGCTCCGCGGTGCCGGTCCGCCGCGCCAGCTCGTCGCTGGATGCCGGGCCCGCGCCGGCCAGCGCCCAGTAGTAGCCGAGGCGGTCACCGAGGTAGACCGAAAAGAGGTCCATCGCTCCGATCAGGGCGCCGAAGAGCCGCTCCGCTAGGGCGTCGGGTGAGGCAGCGGCTTGCACGGTGGTCGACATGGACTACCTCCTTATCAACGTGATCGCCCACCGTCGCGGGCAAATTGTCGAATCCGTACACACACTAGGCGGCTCCGGAGCCGGCGTCAACCCCGCCAGCGTCGCGGCCCGTCAGCTGGCCCTCCCGATCTCGGTCAGCCATGCAGTATTCATCAGCACGAGCGTCAAACCAGCGGGCGACGGGGCGAACGGGACTATGATTCCGGTTCGGCCACCGGCGTTGCCGCCGGGATCGCGCCGCCGGCCAAGACCCAGTCTGGCCGGAGGTCGTCAACGCGGTCGGTATCGGGCTCGGTCGAAGGCTGCTCAATAAAGTCCGCCTCGACGTCCGCCGCGCGGGGCGAAAACGAGATCACCCCATGTCCACACATCAGGAACTCGACAATGTAGGCGTTCGGCAGGTTCACACGGGCGAGCTTGCTCCAAGAAACCGGAGTCTGCATATCCTAGGCGCCGGCCAGCATCAGCGTCGGCACGTCGCCGGTGACGGGCAGCGTCTCGATCGCCGGCGCCTGGACGGACGGCCAGACCTCACACGTCGCGAACCGCACGGTTAACGACTCCAGCACCCCCCGCGCCCGCTCCGGAATGTCAAGGCTCGCGGCGGCGGTGACAGAATGCTCAAACCGATCGAAAGGGATCTCTGCGTTGCGCTCCACCGAATCGCGTTCCCATCGCGTACCATAGCGTGAGTGGCCGCGATCCCGATTCGCCACCCGTGGAAGGTTTTGCCGTGACGGTTGCTTCGCCCTCCACCATCGTTCGCGGCGCCTGCCCGCACGATTGCCCGGATACCTGCGCCACCTTGGTCGAGGTCCGCGACGGGAAGGCGGTCGGCATCCACGCCGATCCCGCGCATCCGATCACCAAAGGCTGGCTCTGCGCCAAGGTGAGACCCTATCTTGATCGCGTTTACTCCACGGAGCGACTGGAATACCCAAGGCGCCGGGTCGGGCCGAAGGGGAGCGATCGCTGGGAACGAACGACCTGGGAAGAGGCCATTGCCGAGATCACCGGACGCTGGCGGGAGATCATCGCCGAACATGGGGCGGCGGCGATCCTGCCCTACTCCTATAGCGGCACCCTCGGCCTGTTGCAGCTCGTCATTGCCAATGCCCGGCTCTGGAACCGGATGGGCGCCAGCGGGCTGGACCGCGCGATCTGCGACGCCGCCGCCAACGCCGCCGTTACCGCGACCCTGGGCGCCCGCTGGTCGGTCGATATGCGCGACGCGGTGCACGCTCGATTAATCATCCTGTGGGGTCACAACCCGGCCAGCACCGGGCCGCATTTCATCCCCTTCTTG